>DASXGD010000284.1:0-30072 GCA_036489245.1 Occallatibacter sp.
GGTGGAGCGCCGGCCACGTCGTTCACGGTGAAGTCGCGGCCGCGGACGATGGGAATGTGCAGCGCGGCGAAGTACCCAGGCGAGGTGGCCTTCCATTCGCCTCCGCCGTGATACGGGCCGTCTTTGAGCGGGCGGCCGACAACGATGAATGGGAGACCAAACCCGCCCTCGAGAGGCAGCGTGTTGCTGACGGCGACCTCTTCGACGCCGGGAATCGCGCGGATACGGTCACGGCTCTCGTGGATAAGCTGCGCCACGCCAGCCGTCTTTTCGTACCGCGGGCCGTTGAGCGCCATCTCCATCGTGATGACGTTGTGGGCGTCAAACCCGGGCTGCACCTGATGCAGCGCGATGAAGGTGCGGATCAGCAGGGCTGCGCCTACCAGCAGCACGAGCGCAAGCCCCACTTCGCCGACAATCAGCAGCGAGCGCGCCTTGCTCTGCCGCAACCCAAAGCCGCTACGGCTGCCGCCTTCGTTCATGGTGGCTGCCAGGTCCGGACGCGAGGCGCCGAAGGCCGGCATCAGGCCGAAAAGGATGCCGGTGACGATGGACACGGCGATGGTGAACAGGGCAACGCGCCCGTCGATTGTGACGCCGGCGCCATCTTCGCCAATGCGGGGTATGCCTCCGGGGCTGATGGAGAGCAGCCAGCGAACCCCTGCGAACCCGAGGGCGAGTCCGAGCACTCCGCCCGCCAGCGCCAGCAGAATGCTTTCCGTCAGAAGCTGCGCAATCATGCGTGTGCGGCGTGCCCCCATCGCGGCACGGATGGCGAACTCGCGTTTGCGGCCCGCGGCCCGAACCATCAGCAGGTTGGCCACGTTGGCGCACGCAATCAGGAGCACGAAGCTGACCGCGCCAATGAGAACCAGCAGCGATTTGCGCATATCGCCAACGATGGCGTCCTTGAGCGGTTTCACGCTGAAGCCGCTCTTGGGATCGGCGTCGGGATAGAGCCGCTTAAACTCGCCATAGGCGAGCTTCATCTGGGCCTTGGCCTGCTCGAGCGAAACCCCGGGCTTCAACCGCCCCGCAGCCATAAAGTAGTGCGCCTGGTCCGTGGAGTTGGGAGGGAACTGGAATGGAAGCCAGGCATCGGCCTCAGGATCGGTTACGAAATCCTGGTTGGTGACACCGAGAATGATGTACGGCTCGCCGCTGAGCGAGAGCGTCCGGCCCACGATGCGGGGGTCGCCGCCGAACTTGCGTTTCCAAAAACCGTAGCTGAGAACCACGAGGTTGCCGCCGTGCGGCATGTCCTCCTGCGGCGTGAAGGTGCGCCCCAGAAACATGCGCGCGCCAAAGAGACGGAAGTACGCTTCGCTCACATGGACGCCGTGGATCTGCTCAGGAACCGTGCCGGTAAGGTTCAGGCCCTTGCCGCCAAAATCATACGCGGCCACATCCTGCACCACGCTGGTCTGCGCCTGCCAGACGTGGAACTTGGTGGCCGAGGCTCCCGGAAATTCGCCATCGCGCGAAGTGTTGAGGAACTCAATGATGCGATCGGGATCGGGATAGGTGAGCGGCTTGAGCAGGACAGCGTTGACGACCGAAAAGATGGCGATATCGGCGCCGATGCCCAGAGCCAGCGCCCCAAGGACCGCGAGGGTGAAGCCGGGGCTCTTCCAGAAGATGCGAACGGCGTGGCGGATGTCGGCAAGGAGAGTAGCCAAAGTCGTACCCCTTTCACGAGAGCCGCGTCCACAATCGATCCGAAAGGCACGCTGGCAAATGCATTAGTTCGGAACTGCGGGAGCGAATGCGGAAACCGATTCCTTATAGCGATTCGACTGTCAGAGAGACTTTAACACCTACCCATGGTGAGCGGTCCGGCTCGCCGGGAAACTGCGATTCCGGGCTGCGAGTTCTCTTCGATGCTGCGCGGCCATGCTTTTTCTGGTCGGACACCCCAATGCGGAAGTTACAAGTATCCCGCACCTGCGGTGTAGAAAAAGCTCGCAAAAGAGCGCCTGCTTGCCTGTCTGGAAAGCAGCTGGGCTTGATCAGTGCGCCTGAAATGTGATGGCCGCCACAGGCATCAGCATAGTATCGCCTTTTCTTCGCTTTTCTCCTGTCTTTGTATGTCCCAGACTGCTACAATCCGAACGAAATGCATTCCAGCCCTTTCCTTCTCGCGTCGCCCATGCGGATGAAGGGATAGGCCTGTAAATGCTGATGAGGAGACTGCATGCCCGTTGCCGATGACCGCGCCAAAGCCGTAGAACTTGCCCTGAGCCAGATCGAGAAGCAATTTGGGAAGGGGTCAATCGTGCGGCTGGGATCGCGCGAGGCACTTCTGCCGATCGCGGTCATCTCCACCGGATCGATCAGTTTCGACGCCGCACTCGGTGTGGGCGGCATTCCCCGCGGCCGCGTGACCGAGGTGTTCGGTCCCGAGTCGTCGGGCAAGACGACCATCACCCTGCAGATCATCGCCGAAGCGCAGCGGATGGGCGGCCTCGCAGCTTTTGTCGACGCCGAACACGCCCTCGATCCCGGCTATGCGAAGAAGCTGGGGGTCGATGTCGACAACCTCCTCGTATCGCAGCCCGACAGCGGCGAACAGGCCCTCGAGATCACCGAAGCCCTGGTACGTTCGGGCGCTATCGATGTTCTGGTGGTGGACTCGGTGGCGGCTCTCGTGCCCAAAGCCGAACTGGACGGCGAAATGGGCGACTCTCACGTCGGCCTGCAGGCCCGGCTCATGTCGCAAGCGCTTCGCAAACTCACCGGCACGGTCTCGAAGTCGCGCACGGCCCTCATTTTCATCAACCAGATCCGGGAGAAGATCGGCGTGATGTTCGGCAACCCCGAAACCACCACCGGCGGCCGCGCGCTCAAGTTCTACTCCTCGGTGCGGGTCGACATCCGCCGCATCGCCGCCATCAAGGAAGGCGACGCCGTGACCGGCAACCGGACCAAGGTCAAGATCGTGAAGAACAAGGTGGCGGCGCCGTTCCGGGAAGCCGAGTTCGACATCCTCTACGGGGAAGGCATCAGCCGCGAGGGCGACGTGCTCGATCTGGCTGTGGCCAACAATATTGTCGAGAAGTCGGGCGCTTGGTACAGCTATGCCGGGGAACGCATCGGCCAGGGCCGCGAAAACACCCGCTCCTTCCTCAAGGAGAATCGGGACATCTTCGCGAAGATGGACGCCGAGCTGCGCAAGAAGCTGAACGTCGGAGCACCCAAGGCCGAGGTTCCCGAGGTTCCCGCCACCGGCCACACCGAAGCCAAAGAAGCGGTTCGTCCGCGCCGGGGATAACGCAGCAGGTTGGCTGTCCGACATTCAGAGGTTCCCGATCGCGGGTTTGCAGAACATTATGGCCTCCCGCACGCCGGACGGCGACGGCTCTATCGGAAAAGCGGAAACTCCGGACAGCGGACTTCTGCCGCTCACCACTCCTCGAATACGACTGGGTCGGCGCCTCGGCGGCCAATAATGGAATGCTTCTGAAAAGCCTGATCGTCCCGATGAGGATAATCGCTGCGAAAATGGGCGCCCCTGCTCTCGGTTCGGGCTTGCGCCGATTGCAGAATGGCGCCCGATACGCGGCATAGAGCCTGGGCCTCGGTGAGGCGGCGGCTTATCTTGCCCTGCCGAACGATACGATCGATGCCCAACTCGCATTTCGCCAGCTCGCCTAGTCCGCGGCGGAGAGTCGTTTCGTCCCGCAACAGGCCTGCGCACTCCCACATCGTCCTTTGCAACGAGGTTATATACACTTCCAGGAATTCCTCACCCGATGGGTCACCGGCGGAGCAGTTATCCGGCGGTTCCAAAGAAGCCGCGGCGACGCCGCTGCCGATCATCGCTTTGGCCGCGCGGGCTCCGAATACCAATCCTTCGAGCAGGGAGTTCGAAGCCAGCCGGTTGGCGCCGTGTACGCCGGTGCAGGCCGCTTCGCCGGCCACGAAAAGACCGCGCACGCTGGTACGGCCGTCGAGGTCGGTACGGACGCCGCCCATCAGATAGTGGGCGGCCGGGCGCACCGGAACCAGGTCACGGCCGAGGTCGAGCCCGTACTGAGACAGGAACGCGCTGATACCCGGAAAGCGCAGGTGAAGATCGATTCCTCGGACGTGCCGCATATCGAGGTAGACCGGGCGCGGCTCTCCGCCACCGTCAGGCATTCCCTCGCGCGCCACCGCCCGCGCCACCACGTCGCGCGGAGCCAGTTCCAGGCCGGGGTGATAGCGCTCCATGAACCGTTCTCCATGATCGTTGCGCAGATATGCGCCTTCCCCGCGCAAGGCCTCGGAGAGCAAAAACCGCGGTGCGCCCGGCAGCGAGAACGCGGTGGGGTGGAATTGATAGAACTCCATGTCCGCGAGCTCGGCTCCCACCGAGGCAGCGAGGGCGATGCCGTCCCCGGTCGCCACCGCCGGATTGGTAGTGTCGGAATACACCCGGCCCGCTCCACCCGCGGCAATCAACACCGCGGGCGCGCTCACTCTGCGCGACTGCTGATCGTCGGCCAGCAGGTCCGCTCCCACGACGCGGCCGTCCTGGCAAATCAAACCCCTGACCGTCGTCCATTCGGCAAACCGAATCGAACTCTGCGCGCGCGAAACCTTTACCAGAGAGCGGCTGATTTCCGCGCCCGTCGCATCGCCATCGGCGTGGAGGATGCGCGCCACTGAATGAGCCGCCTCCCGGGTGCGCAAGAAGCTGCCGTCTTTGCGATCGAATCGGGCGCCCCATTCGATAAGTTCTTCAACCCGCAACGGTCCTTCAGCGACCAGCGTCTCTGCGGCATCGCGATACACCAGCCCGTCGCCGGCTGCGATCGTATCCTGGAGATGAAGATCGATATCGTTGCGCCCGTCCATGGCAACGGCAATGCCGCCCTGCGCGTAGTGCGTGTTCGATTCGCCGAGCGATTCTTTCGTGACGACCAGCACTTCGCCGAGTCTCGCCAGTTCCACCGCCGCACGTAGCCCCGCTACGCCGGCGCCCACGATCAGAAAGTCCACCTGCCCGGGCAACGCCATTACTTTTGAGGCTATCACCGGGAGTCAGGGAGCATTGAACCCATAAGGGATGAGCCCGGCTCTTCGGATTTCGTCGCGCGCCGACTATAATCTGGCAAACCTGACGGCTCGGCAAAAGCCCCGGCCCATTCACTTAGTCGAGAGATTTGACGTTGCTTCTTTCCCTGTTTTCCACGCGGCGCAGCCGGATTTCAACTCGACTGGTCAAACATCATCTTCCCCTGCTGCTTCTGTCCGTCGTGAGTGTCTGGGCGCTTTATGTTACCCGCCCTTATGCGGATGTGGTGAGCCGCGCCAGCTTTGCCACGGCCTATCCAGCGCTGGTGCTGCTCGGTGCCACACTGCTGATCGGGCCGCTCAATCTTCTTCGACACCGGCCCAACCCGGTTTCTATCGATCTGCGGCGCGACCTCGGGATATGGGCCGGAATACTCGCCATCGTGCATACAGCGATTGGCCAATGCGTTCACCTGCGCGGAAGGCCCTGGCTGTATTACATCTACGGGGCGGCGGAACATCATCGCGGACTGGCTGTACGCCACGACCTGTTTGGCTTTGCAAACTATACCGGGGCCTTCGCGACGCTGATCGTTGTCGCTCTCTTCGCAACCTCGAACGACTATTCCTTGCGGGCCTTGGGAACCCCGCAATGGAAGCAGTTGCAACGCTGGAATTATGCCGCTGCGGCGCTCGTGGCCATGCACGCGTTTGGCTACCAGGGGATCGAGAAGCAGCGTCCCAGGTTTGTTGCGACCGTGATCGCGTGTGTCGCCGTCACTCTCGCTCTTCAATGCGCCGGCTTTTGGATGCGACGGTCGGGATGGCGCAAACCGCTCTGAGATGTCACCCCCTCCCGGAAACGAGGCTCCCGACCAATCCAGGCGCCCTGAGATCATCTCCCAGGATTTCCGCCGACCTCCTCAACAATTGGTAAGGTCCGGATACGGCCATCACCACATGCTCCGCTGCATACCGCGGTGGGTCGCATCCCGGGCAACTCATGACAAGAATCTTCGAGCGGGGTTTCTGGTACTCGACGAGTTCAAACACCCTTTCGCATTCCTGTTCAGAAAGGGTTGAACACAGGATGATCAAATCGAAGTGATGCATGGCAAGCAAGGCTTCCGCGTCCTGGATACTGGCGGCTCCGCGAGCATGGAAGAATGTCTCCAGAACCAATCGCCGTGTCTCGAGCAGCATGTTGTCCCGACTGAAGACCAGCACTTCCGAAGTCATTGAGAAGATCCTCCCAGCCTAACTGGACATGACAACGATTCTTATCGCTGGGGGAGAAGGATAGTCTCATTGGTTGCCGGTTTCTGTCCGGCAACGAACAAACTAGGGAAATCCCTAGTGTCCATGCGACGATTCCACGGATATGGTTGTGTAGTGGACATAACTGCGGGCCGTTCGTTGCGATGATCGCAACTAACTTCGAGAGCGCGAATCGCTGCGGTTCCAGTCGAACGTAAGCGACCGAATCAACGAACATTCAAAGAAGCGAAACCAGGATATCCATGTCCGACGAATCCTCCAATCTGCTACTGGCATCACTTTCTCCGAAATATCGCGCATCCCTCCTCTCACGCATGAGGACGGTCGCCCTTCCTGCGCGTGAAGTTATGTACGAACCAGACGAGACCCCGAAATTCGCCCATTTTCTCACCGGCGGCATCGCGTCGATCGTGGGCACGATGTCGAGCGGGGCGAGCGCGGAAGTGGGTATTTGGGGAAAGGAGGGGATGGTGGAGTGTTTCCACCTTTTGGGCAACGCCCGGATACCGACGCGCTGCTTCATGCAGGTGGAAGGCGCCGCCCTGCGGATGCCTTTCAAGGATCTTCAGAAGGAGTTCCGTGAAAGCGACGAGATGAGGGAATGCGTGCTGCAGAGCGTCCAGAGTCAGGGAGCCATCCTGGGCCAACTCGCCGCCTGCAATCGGTTGCACGAAGCCGAGGAACGGCTGGCACGGTGGTTCCTCATGGTGCGCGACCGCATCGAAGCCGACAATTTCTATCTCACTCAGGAGTTCCTTGCGGTCATGCTCGGATCGCGCCGCACCACGGTCACGGCTGCCGCGGGCGCGTTGCAGCGCAAGGGACTGATTCGATATAGCCGCGGCCGCATCCACATCGTCGACACTCCCGGCCTCGAGCGGGAAGCCTGCGAGTGCTACGCGACAGTGCGCCAGATTTACCATAATTTCTACGGAGTGGCCGTGGGCTAATCGCGCCCGCCGAGCCGATTCCGGTTTCCAGCCTGATGTATGATTCTCGCGAACTGACGTTCGCAATGATTCTGCACGCGCCCAGAACCCGTCCTCTGCCGTGGATCGCGAGGAAGCAACGCGCCTCCGCCGGTTGGATGGTGCCCCTGGTGGGGCTTGAATGGTTGTGGGAGTGGGCGGCCTTCGCCCTCAGCAACTGGGCATTTCTAGAAGTGCTGGAGTACCTCGGCACATTCTCCATTCTCGTAGCCGTGATCTTTTACTTCTCTGAGGCCGGAGACCGCATCAAACTGCGTCACTACCAGGCCTGGCAGGTGATCAACACGGCGCAGGGCAAAGGCGGCAGCGGCGGCCGTATCGAGGCGTTGCAGGAACTGAACGAAGACAAGGTGCCGCTGGTGGGAGTGGATGTCTCCTCGGCGTTCCTGCAGGGAGCACGGCTGGAACACGCCAACCTGCTGCGTTCCGATTTCAGTTCTGCCGATGTGCGGAACGGCGACCTGGCCTATTGCAACTTCACGCTGGCAAATCTGAATTCGGCGAACCTGCGCGATGCGAATCTTAATCATGCGGAGTTTCTCCAGGCCGACTTGCAGGATGCCGATCTGACCGGCGCGAATCTTACCGGCGCCAACCTCTCTGGAGCCACCCTGGATCGAGCCGATTTGCGCAATGCGGACATGCGCGATGTGAAGTGGCAGCAGATCAAAAGCATCAGAGGCGCAAACATCTTGGGATTGAAGAATGTTCCGTCTGCATTTCTCGCATGGGCGGTTGCGCAGGGCGCAATCTCTGAAAACGCATCGACTCCCTGAATGCGGAGCACCACTGGACCGGTGCTTTACGATAAAAGCAACGTGCAAACCATACGAGTAGAAACACCATCGGCCAAATATGACGTCATCGCGGGCAGTGGGCTTATCGCTACGCTGGCGCAGCGGATTGAGAGAATCGCAGGCCGCCTGCCGAGGCGCGTGTTCGTCTTGACCTCGCCGGAGATCTGGGCGTTATGGGGCGAGACGCTCGCGGCCTCGTTTGCCGAGCCGCCGATTACACTGTTTCTCGCGCCCGGCGAAAAGCACAAGACCATGGCGAGCGTAGAGAAGTTGTTGCGCCAGATGGTGGCGGCGGGCGGCGACCGCGGGTCCCTGCTGATCGCGTTCGGTGGGGGCATCGTGGGCGATGTGGGGGGATTCGTGGCCGCGGTGTTCATGCGCGGCATTCCCTATGTACAGGTGCCGACGACGTTCCTCGCCCAGGTGGACTCGTCTGTGGGCGGCAAAACCGGCGTCAATCTGCCCGAGGGCAAGAACCTCGTCGGCAGCTTCCATCATCCGTTGGCCGTGTTTGCCGATATCGGGGTGCTGGGCACACTACCTGATCGCGAACTCCGTGCAGGGTTGATGGAAAGCGTGAAAGCCGGCATCATTCGGGACCGCGCGCTGGTCCGCTTTCTCGAGGAACGTGTCGACGATGTGCTCCGCCGCGACCCCAAAGCGCTGGAGAAGGTGATCGCCGCTTCCATTCGGATGAAGGCCGACGTGGTAAACAAGGACGAACGCGAATCCGGCCTGCGCATGATTCTCAATTTCGGCCATACGATCGGCCACGCTATCGAGCAGGCGACTCGCTACAAAGTGCTCCTCCATGGGGAGGCGGTGGCATGGGGCATGGTGGCCGCGCTCTACCTCGCCCTCCAGCGCGGAATGATCACCACCCGCCAGGCGGAGCGCATGGAGAGCCTGATCTATCGCTATGGTCCATTGCCGCCGCTCAAGGTGCGTGCCGCCAAACTGGTCGCCGCCACCGGCGCGGACAAAAAGAACGTGGGCGGCGTACGACGCTTTGTGCTCCCCGTGGGGATTGGCGACGCGGGCGTGGTGGAGGATGTGACGCCGGCGGAACTGGAAGCAGCGGCGAAGTTCATGCTGAGCCGGGCTGCTGAAAGGCACGCATGACGCCCACCACCGGCGCAAAACCCGTCGGCGCTAATGACGAGACTAGCGCCGCGCAGGCGGTGCGCCAGATGTTCAATTCAATCGCGCCCCGGTACGATCTGCTCAATCACCTTCTCTCGGCCAACATCGACCGTTTATGGTGGCGCAGGACAGCCTCGCGATTTCGCGCCATTCTGGAAGATGGCGATACGGCAATTCTGGACATCTGCTGCGGCACCGGCGACATGACCATGGCGCTCCTGAAGCATCGACCAAAGAACGGCCGGCCCATTCTCGCCGCGGACTTTGCCCGCGCGATGCTCGACCGCGGCCGGCACAAGTTTCTGGGCCGATCCATGGTAGCGTTGGAGGCTGACGCTTTGCACCTGCCGCTGCGATCTGCGTCGCTGGACCTGGTCGTGACTGCATTCGGGTTTCGCAACCTAGCAAATTACGAAGCCGGCCTGCGCGAGTTTCATCGCGTTCTGAAGCCCGGAGGCCAGTTGGGCATCCTGGATTTCAGCGAGCCGGGCGGCCTCGTTGGCAAGGCGTACGCGCTGTATTTTCGGCACGTACTGCCCGCCGTCGGACGTTTGATCTCCGGCCCCGGCCCGGGCAACAACGGCAGCCCTTACAATTATTTGCCTGCTTCGGTGGGAAACTTCCCTCCCGTCCCGGCGATGTTGGCATTAATGCGCACGGCCGGATACGAAGAGTGCGCATGGCAGCCATATACGTTTGGCATTGCCGGGTTGTACACCGCAGAGCGCCAGCTTGTAGTCTAGATACGCAATGACCTCCGCCGTGTCCAGCCTGCCAGGGTTTTCCGCCGAAAAGCGACGCGTGGCCCTGCACTCTATGCTGGCAGCCGCGGCCATGACACTGCTGAAGCTGGCGGCGGGACTGTTTTCAGGCTCGCTGGGTGTGTTGTCGGATGCGGCGCACTCGGCGCTCGACCTTGCCGGCGCCGCGCTGACCTTCTTCTCGGTCCAGGTTTCTGACAAGCCGGCCGACGAAGACCACACCTACGGGCACGGCAAGATCGAGAATGTCTCATCACTCGCTGAAGCCGGCCTGATGGTGGTCTCGTGCGCCTGGATCATTTTTGAGGCGGTATCACGCATCGCGCATCACATCGTGGAACTGCGGCACTCGGTTTGGCCGGTTCTGGTGCTGGTGGCGTCGATCGCCGTGGACTACTGGCGCTCGCGTCAATTGCGGTCGGTAGCAGAGCGCACTGGTTCTCCTGCTCTGGCTACCGACGCCTTCCATTTCGCCTCGGACATCTGGTCGACGCTGGCCGTGCTTGTGGGGCTGGGGGTCAGCTGGTTCGGTTCACGCTATGGCGTTCCCTGGCTGAGCTATGCCGACCCGGTGGCTGCAATCGTGGTTTCACTCATGATTCTGCGCATCACTTTCACCCTGACCCGCGAGACGGTGGGCGTGCTGATGGACCAGATTCCCGCCGAGACCCGGCGCCAGATCGTGAATGAAGTGGAGCAGGTACCCGGCGTGCTGGCTGTCGAACAGGCGCGCGTTCGGCGGGCGGGCGCCGCGCACTTTGCCGATCTGACCCTGGCCCTGCCGCGGAGCTATACCTTCGAGCATGCCGGGGAACTGGTGCGTGCGGCCACCGACGCCGTGCACCGCACCCTGCCCGATGCCGATGTCGTGATCCACACAGTTCCAAGCAAAGGCCGCGCCGAGAGCATCTTCGACCGCGTGCGCGCCGTGGCCGCCCGCAACAATGTCAACGTGCACGAACTCAGTGTGCAGTCGCACCATGGGCGCCTGCGCATTGAACAGCATGTCGAACTGAACGAGAACATGTCGCTGCTCGAGGCGCACAACTTTGTGAGCGCTATGGAGGCCGAAATTCTGCGCGACACGCCCGAAATCGACTCAGTGTTGACTCACATCGAAAGTGAACCGGCCACCATCGAACAGCCCGAGGATGCCGTGGTGGAAGATCGCCGCATTGAGATTGCGCTGCGCGCGGCGGCCGGCGCCTTCAACGAAATCGAGGATGTGCACGAGATAACGGTGCGCCGGGCAGGCGACCATATCGATCTTTCCTGCCATTGCACCCTCCCCGATCACCTGCCCATGCAGCGCGTGCACGAGGTGATTACCGCGCTCGAAGACCGCCTCAAGATCGAGTGCCCGGAGGTGTCGCGCGTGACCATCCACCCCGAACCGGCGACAGACAACACACGGTAAGAGGACAGAGAAAATGATCGCCTACAGCGAATGGAAGCAAGACAACGTCTTCGAGGGAAAAGCTGAGAACGGCAACACCATCGTGTTCGATGCCGATGCGGCCCGCACGCACGGGCCGAGCCCGATGGAAGCCGTGCTGATGGCATTGTGCACCTGCACCTCGGTCGATGTGCTCAGCATTCTCAAGAAGAAGCGCCAGCCGCTCACCGGCCTTCGCGTTTCTGCGGCCGCGACGCAGGCGAACGCGCCGCCGCGTGTGTTCACCCACATCAAGCTCACCTATGCGGTCGGCGGCAAACTCAGCCGCAAAGCTGTCGAAGATGCGGTCTCACTGTCGAAACATAAATATTGCTCCGTGTCGCTGATGCTGGAGAAGGCGGCAAGGATCGAGTACGAAATCGTCTACCCGGACGGAGAGCCCGAGCCATGACGTCCAGCCGACTGCGGCGCCCCATCGTTCACTTCTTTCAGATCGCGTCACTGGTGATGATCCTGATCGCCGTGGCTCTGGGGTCGGCCATTCTCACGATGCACTTCGCGATCCACGGCGCGGAGGTGCAGGTACCCACGCTGAAAGGTATGACCGTGGCGGACGCGCGCAGTCAGACCGCCGGCCTGGGCCTGAACCTGGAAGTGGACAACCGCTACTACTCGTCCGACGTGGCTCCCGGCCACATCCTCACGCAGTCGCCGGCTCCGGGCACGGTGGTGCGGCGGGAGTGGCGCGTGCGCGTTGCCGAGAGCCTCGGACCGCAGAAGGTGGAAGTGCCGGACACGGCGGGCGTCGATCAGCGGGTGGCGGCGCTGAAACTGCGGCGCGTGGGGCTAGCCGTGGGAACCACCGCGCAGTTGCCCTACGCCGGCGCCGAGGAAGGCACGGTGCTCGCCCAGGACCCCCCTGCCCGCGCCCAGGGCATCGAAGGGCCCAGCATCAATCTTCTCGTGGCAGCGCCGAGCGAAGAAACGCCCGACGGGTTCGTGATGCCGGACTTTACCGGCGTGCCCATCGTAGCTGCCCAGGCAGCTCTCGCGAAGGTGGGGTTAAAAGGGCCACCGCCCACGTTTGTGGATGTGAGCATACCCGACATCGGCGGTGCCAATGCACCCCCCAAGGCACCCGTGGCTCCAGGCTCCGTGATCGGACAACAACCGCCCGCCGGCTCGCGCGTCGGCCAGAGCACACCAGTCGTGTTCACCGTGGCCAAGTAAGGCCGCGGGTCTTCCCAAGAGGCTGGGGCATCTAAGACGAGGGCATGATGCAGGAATCGAACGAGTCCGGCGCGGACGCGGCGCCATCGAGAAGTTCCGACCTGTCGCACGCCTGGCGCGCCTTGCGGCATCGGAACTTCCGCCTCTTTTTCGGCGGACAAACCATCTCCCTGATCGGCACTTGGATGACCAGGGTGGCAACGTCATGGCTCGTGTACCGCTTGACGAAGTCTTCGCTGCTGCTCGGGACGGTCGGGTTCGCGGGGCAAATTCCGACGTTTCTGCTTGCGCCTTTGGCCGGCGTCATCGTCGACCGCATCGATCGCCGCAAGGTGCTGGTGTGGACCCAAACCCTGGCGATGGTGCAGTCGCTTGCCCTGGCATGGCTCACCCTTTCGAACCGCATCAATATCGCCGAAATCCTGGTGCTGAGCGCGACCCAGGGCATCATCAACGCTTTCGATATGCCTGGCCGGCAATCGTTCATGATTCGCATGGTCGAAGATCGCGCCGATCTCTCCAACGCGATCGCTATCAATTCATCGATGGTCAACACCGCGCGCCTGGTCGGGCCGTCCCTCGCGGGTTTGCTCATCGCCGCCACTAACGAGGGCTGGTGCTTTTTTGTAGATGGCGTCAGTTATATCGCGGTGATTGCGTCGCTGCTGATGATGCGCATCCAGCATGAGCAACCGGAGCATGCGGGCACGACAATGGTCGAGCAGTTGCGCCAGGGTTGGGATTACGTTGCATCGTCGCTGCCGATCCGCAGCATTCTCCTCCTCTTCGCGCTGATCAGCCTCATGGGATGGCCGTTCATGGTGCTCATGCCCATCTTCGCGGTCCAGGTTCTGCACGGCGGTCCGCACACGCTGGGGTTCCTCATGGGCGCGGTCGGAGTGGGCTCGCTGTTCTCCGCGTTGTCCCTGGTTGTGCGGCGCACGGTGCGCGGCCTGTTGAAGGCCATTCCCATCGGTGCGGCAGTATTCGGCTGCGGCCTGGTTGCGTTTGGCCTCTCGCGCAGCCTGTGGCTGTCGATTCCCTTGATGTTCCTTACCGGGTTCGGCATGATGCAGGGCGTCACCACCAGCAACACCATCCTGCAAACACTGGTCGACGAGAAGATGCGCGGCCGCGTCATGAGCTACTACACCATGGCGTTTGTGGGCATGGCGCCGTTCGGGAGCCTGCTGGCCGGAGCGCTGGCCCACGCCATCGGCGCTCCGCGCACGGTCATCATCAGCGGCGTTGCCTGCATACTTGGATCGCTGTGGTTCTGGTCGCGCATGCCCGCCATTCGTACCGACATGCGCCCCATTTATCAGCGCCTCGGAATTGTGCCGCGGCCCGAGGTCGCCGTGGAGGAGGCCGCAGAGGGATGAGGCGGCGGAGTTAGCGGTGCTGGCGGAGTTACGTGTTCGTGGCAACCGGCGTGCTTCGCTTACGATGGTTTGGTGAGAGAGGGCTTCATTCGATGGGACTGAGCGAAGACCTGGAGCGAATCGCACAGCAGGAACGGGAACTCCAGCTGCCGCGCCTGGATGCAGAGACCGCATGGGAACTGGGCTCGCGCCTAAGGGCGATGGCGGCAGAGCGGAAGCTTGGGGTCGTGATCGATATACGCCGATTCGGCCAGCCGCTTTTCTATGCCGCCATGGACGGCACCACGCCCGACAACGTGGAGTGGGTGCGGCGCAAAAGCAACGTGGTGGCGCGCTTTCATCACAGCTCCTATGTCGCCGGAATCAAGGAAACGATGAAAGGTCAGTCGCTCATCGAGAGCCAGGGCCTGGCCCTCGCCGATTACGCCACGCATGGCGGATCGTTTCCTCTGGCCGTTGCCGGCGCGGGTGTCATCGGCAGCGTGACAGTCTCCGGGCTGCCCCAGCGCGCCGACCATGAGCTGGTGGTGGAGGCGCTTTGCGCGATGCTGGGGCGGGACTATGCGGACCTCAAGCTGAAGTGAGACCGGATAGGTTCCCTATCGGGGACCGTCCGGCCACGACGTAGATCCGCCACTTATGCCCGCACCACCTCAGAGGTGTCATCCTGACCCTGAGCCTTGCAAAGGGGAAGGGGAAGGATGACAGCGGGGGGGTAACACTACGGGACGAATCAAACAATCCGTCAGTCACCGGTTGATCAACATCCCGCACGTCTTCCGCGTGGATGATACTGCTCACGGACGAGCGGTGCTGTCTACTCGCAGCGAATCGCCCGCATCGGCTCGATCCCCGCCGCGCGCACGGCCGGCAATAGCGAAGCTGCGCTCGCAATCAACGCCAGGGCCGCGATCGATCCCGCAAACACCCACGGATCGTGGGTCGAGGTTCCGTAGAGAAAGCTTGCCAGCGCCCGCGATGCCAGAAGAGCTGCAACCAACCCTGACGCCGTGCCCGCCAGCGCCACCGCCGCATTCTGCCGAAAAACCATTCCTGCCACCTGCGTGCGCCGCGCGCCCAGGGCCATGCGGATGCCGATTTCGCTGGTGCGCCGCTCCGTGGCATATGCCAGGGTTCCGTAGAGCCCCACCGCGGTGACGATGAGCGCGCAGACGGCAAAGAACACGGAGAGCAGCGCCATCATGCGCTCCGCACTCATCGAGTCGCGGACGATCGTCTCCATCGATGTCATCTCGGGCATCGGGATACCCCGTTCGATCTGTTCGCCGAGCGCATGCGCCGCTCCCACCAGCGGAGTCGCGGCGCCATCGGTCCGCACCACCGCGTTGTAGGAACGCGTCTCCTGATCGTCCTGGCCCATGGGAACATATGCGGTCGGAGGCGCCGCCGAGCGCAGATCTTCGTACTTGGCATCGCCCACGACTCCAATCACTTCGTAACGGGTAGTCTTCTCCCCGTCCTTCTTGGTGATGTATTGGCCGATGGCATTGCGATCCGGCACAAGGAGCTTTGCCGCCGTCTCATTGAGAATGATCTTCCTTTCCGTCGAAGCGGAATCCCCCCACCGAAAATCGCGCCCGGAGAAGAACGGAATACGCATCGTCTGGAAATACGCGGGCGCCACACTGTTTTGATAAATGTTGTGAACCTTCCCATCCGGCGCTGGAAAATCCTCGTCCCACACCATGTGCGCGAACGGAATGATCCACGCGAAGCTGACATCTTTCACGCCCGGCTGGTGGCTCAACCCCTCGCCCATCCGGCGATAGAACTGCATCAACGCGTCCCCTTTCAGCGGCTGCTGGTCCATGCTGAAGGCGATGTTTTCTACGCCGTGCGGATCGAACCCCGCTCCCGACTTGTACAGCCGCACCAGGCTAGAAGCCAGCAGGCCGGCGCCCACCACAAGCATCAGCGCCAGCGACACCTCCAGGGCCATCATGACGCGCGGCAACACCGCCTGCCGTTCGTATGCCAGCGTGGTGTGCTGGCCGTGCTTCATCTGTGCGCTCAGAGTGCCCGACGTCGCGCGGAGAGCGGGGATCAACCCGACCAGAAGTGCGGCGCCGATCGCGGCCAGGGCAGCGAAGGCAAACACGCGTAAGTCGAGCGACGTATCGAGATGTACCTCATACTGGCCGCCCAGCAGCAAAGCTGAAATCGCTTGACTCACCAGCGGAGAGATCGCCAGGCCCGCCGCCGTGCCCGTCACGGCGATCAGGAAGCTTTCCACCAATAACTGTTGCATGAGCCGCCGCCGCGTGGCGCCCATGGCCAGCCGGGTCGCCAACTCCTTCTGGCGCGCGGTACCCCGGGCCATCAGGAGACTGGCAAGGTTCAGGCACGCGAGCAGAAGAATTCCGCCGCACATGGCGAACACCGCCATCAGCGGCTTGGTGAAGAACAACCGGATGTACGTGAATCCCGTCGACCCTGCCTCGGCGATGAACCGAAAATGGCGCTGCTCCCGTTTGGCGATCCAATTCGCATCAGGGATAACCTCGTGAAGTATCGCATTGCTGTTTGCCGAAACATCGGCATTGGCCTGCTCGAGCGTTGCCTGCGGATTCATCCGTGCCATCACGGTCAGCCACCAGGCATGGAACCCTGCGGCGGTCAGGTTACGCGTGCCATGAATCGCCGGCTCCGTCGCCATGGAGACAAACAGTTCCGGGTGGTCGAGCGGGTCGGCTCCTATGAACCGCTTAGGCATCACACCGACGACCGTAAACAGCGTGTTATCGATCTCCAGTTTCTGCCCGATCACGTTGGGCGCGCGATTGAACCAGCGCTGCCAGAAGCCTTCCGAAATCACCACGCCAAAGCCCGAGGGATTGCCGCCTTTTACGTCGTCGGCCAGCGCAAGAGTTCGTCCCAGCAATGGAGGCGTTTCCAGCGCCGGAAAGAAACCGCCGCTCACAATCTGCCCCTCCACGTTTTCGGTGCCGTTGTTTCCCTTCACCTGCATCTTCGAATGGTTAAAGGCGAAAACCTGGGTGAAGACTTTGCGCCTGCGCTCGAGACCGCGAAACAGGGGCTCGGAAAGGCTGTAGTTGATTCGGGGGTCGCTATCCTGGGTGCCCATCACAACCAGTTGATTGCTGGCCGGCACCGGCAAGGGCCGTAGCAGCAACCCGTTGATCATCGAGAAGACGGTGGTATTCGCACCTACCCCGAGCGCCAGGGTCAGAATCGCGACCACTGTGAATCCCGGCGACTTGCGCAGCACGCGCACAGAGAAACTTATGTCCCGCAGCAGATTCTCGAACCGCTGGAACTGCCACAACTCCCGCAGCCGTTCGTGCCACCGGCTGGCCTTGCCAAACCTGCGTCGCGTCTCCATGTCCACCTCTGCCGGCGCCACACCCTGGCGCAAAAGTTTCTCCCGAAGCATGACCTGGTGAAACGCAAGTTCGTCCGCCATATCCCGGTCCATGCGCCGCTTCAGCAACAGCGCCTTGAGGCGAAGCACAAACGCGTGCAGATGTTGCGCCATTGGTCTCACCTCAAGCCATGTCTCCTCAAGACGCCTGCATCACAAACGCCACCGCCGACGAAAGCCTCGCCCAGCGCTGCGTTTCCGCGTTCAGCCGCTGGTGCCCTTCGGAAGTCAGTTCATAGAACTTCGCGCGGCGATTGTTTTCCGAGGCGCCCCACTTCGCTTTGAGCAGCCCCCGCAGTTCCATCCGATGCAGCGCTGGATAGAGCGCGCCTTCTTCCACTTTCAGCACTTGTTGCGAGGTCTGCTCGATCCATTCAGCCACTCCGTATCCATGCAGCGGCCCGCGCAGCAGAGCTTTCAGAACCAGCATCTCCAGCGTTCCCTGGATCAAATCGCCCGAATCAATTGAACGTTCCATAAATCGCTTAGGGGAACAATAAACTCTGCTGGGAATCGGTGTCAATGGGACCAGGCGGTGATTGAGGACTCACTCAAAGCTGAGGAAGAATTTGCGGAAACCGTCGCTGCGTCGGGGTTAATGCGACTTCTTTTTCGCGGCCTTCGACGACCTGGCTTGCGCCCGGGCGGCGGCCTTTTCTTCTGCCGTGCGGCCGGTGGGAATGGGCGCCAGGTCGGGACCGATGCGCCGCACCACAGTGTCTACCATCTCGTAGCTGATGGTACGCGGATTGACCGGGCGCGTCATGCCCGTCTGGGTGTCGATGCTGACTTCGCTCCCGGTTGAGATCCGAAAGCTGAATGTCGGGACGCTGCCCGCGCGTTCTGTGACTTGAGAGACGGTAACCGGCAGATAGCCCTGGATGGGATGGATGCGGAAAGCCGTCTCGTAGCGATGCCGCTTGACGCTCCACGTGAACACGCGCACCTGGTCAAAGTCGTAGGGCAAGCCCGCCTTCGGCGGCGAAAGCACCATCACATACTCGGGTACGGTGTGATCCGGCACGTCCGCTTCCCCATCGCGAATCTTTGTCAGCACGTAGGCTCCCACGATGCGCTGGCCTTCAGCGTATTGCGCGATGGAGTCCGGCGCTTCGATGTCGATACGGCTCGAGAGCAGCCAGCCGGCGTTCCCGCCCGCATCGCGAATCAGCCACCAGTCTTCGAGAACGACCGGCTCAGGTGAGGGCTGCGCGGGAACCGGTGTGGATGCGGTCGTGGGCTTTGCCTGGGACGCAGGCGGCGTAACCGGCGCAGTACCAGGCGCATTTCCCTGTGGCGGAGTCTGCGCGCCTCCCGCAGCACTCGACCGATGGCGCGAAGGGGCTGCTCCGGGGGCCGCCTTCGGCACCGAAGCCCGCGCCAGCAGCTGCAATTTCGTATTGGCAGGCAGCAGACGGAAACGTTCGGTGTCCCGGCCCGGCGTCAGGTGCAGATACACGTCATCGCGGAGAATAGCCGTGGCCACCACGGGATCCTGCTTGTGCTGGTCGGCAAGCTGTGAAAATGCGTCGTACAGCTTGCTGTCAATCACCGCGTGTTCTTCGATCCATCCGATCTCATTCTTTTGGGTCTTTACTTTGAGGAATCGGCGACCGTGTTCGAGCACCTCCAGCGGCTGCCCGTTGTTCACCTCTCCCACACGGTTTGAAACCGCCGCCACCCGATCGTGCAGAAACATTTGCCGCGCCGACACGTACACCGTATCGTGCTGCTCGTGATGCAGCCGATTGCAGCCACATATTGCGACGATGGCGAGCAAGGCGACCCCGGCAAGGAAAGATCGCGTGGATCGATGAAACGCAATAGGAAGAGACAATTGGGAGCGCGTGAGCACAGCCGGAATCTACTCTGAGGATAGCACCAGGGAAGAGAACCGGGACCCGGGATCGGGGAACAGGCCCGTACCTCGCAATGTACATATGTGCAACCGGCAATCGGCCTTTCCGAACCCGATCCGGCTACGCCTGGTCTCGATTCTGGTCGCGATTCCCGGTTCCATGCTCCCTCGCGCCCGCTCCCGGTCGCTTTCCCACGGCTGACGCCACCGCGCATACGGCCAGGATCGCGCCCATAATCGCCAGTGACCAGGTGATCGGCACTTCCAGCCAGCGCGAGGCCAGCATCTTGAAAGCCACAAACCCCAGCATTGCTCCAAGACCGTAGTGCAGGTAACGGAGCCGATCGAGCAGCGCGGCCAGCGCAAAATAGAGCGAGCGTAGTCCGAGGATGGCGGCAATGTTCGACGTGTAGACCACAAACGGATCGTGGGAAATGGCCAGCACCGCGGGAATTGAATCGACTGCGAACAGAAGGTCGGTAACTTCAACCGCCAGGATGACCGGCAGCAGCGATCCCTTGGCCGGCTGCAGCCGGCGAATCCAGTCCGGGATGGCCGCGCGCGCCGATCCTCCCCGGATCAGCCGCCAGGCCGCGTACAGCAGGAATAAACCGAAGACATACGTAATCCAGTCAAAGCGCTTGATCAGGGTTACGCCCGCGGCGATAAACAGGGCGCGCATCACTACCGCTCCGCCCACGCCCCACAGCAGCGCGACATGCTGGCGCTGCGGAGAGATCCGAAATCCTTCAAACAAGACGAGGAACACGAAGAGATTGTCGACACTCAGCGACATCTCTATCGTGTATCCGGCCACAAACTGCAGCGCCGGCACCCGGCCCTGGACGACCGCGATCCATCCGGCGAACCCGGTGGCGCAAAGGGCCAGCACCGCGGTCCATACCCAGGCAACCGTCTGGGTGCGCTTCGATTCGCGACGCGTCCCGGGGAGCATTGAATCGATGACAAGGAGTGCCAGAACGACGACGTGAAACCCGATCCACCATGTCCACGGCGCGCCACCGACCATGAATTGAATGCTACAGGAGCAAACTCGCGGCCAAGGTCGACCGCCCTGGACCTGTCTCACTGTGTCTTGACTCCTTCGCGACTCCTCACAGAAGGACGGCATTCTCTGTCATTTTTGTCGCCTGTTTCCTGGCTTGCGCTCTATAGTTCGTTCAGTTTCGCCCTGGATCGAAAACAATGCGCGTGCTTTGCAAAACTCTCAAAATTGTGCGCACGGGAGCCATCCGCCCATCAGCATGGGCCGGGTCTGCCTTCATGCTGCTTGCTCTCTTCTCCCCGGTCGCGGCCGACCCGCCGAAGACAGCTCGCGCCCAACTCGACGCCCTTCGCGATGAAGTGCGCGCAGCCCACACTCGCGGCGACGGACCGGCGTACGTGGCTGAAAGTCAGAAAATGCGCCGGCTCCTCAACGACTCCCCCAATGGCGTACTTCAGGCGATGAGCGCGCAGGCCTTCGCAGGCGACCTCGATGGCGCCCTCGACAGCTTTGCCCAGTTCGTTCGCATGGGCCAATCCAACCGGCAGGTCTTCGAGGCCAAATCATTCGACGCGCTGCGCGGCTCCCCTCGCTTCCTCGCCCTCCAGACCGAAATGGCCAGGAACGATGACGCCATCACCGCCGCCTCGGTGGTGTTTCGCATGCCGGAACCGGGCATGGTCCCCGAGGACATCGACTACGATCCGTCCAAGCGCACGTTCTATATCACCAGCGTCATCGACCACACGGTGCTGGCCTGCCAGAGCGATGGGGGCTGCCGTGTTTTCGATCGTGCTCCCGAACCATGGCCGATGATGGCTCTGAAAGTTGACCCGCGCCACCACACTCTATGGGCCACTGCCGTAGCCCTGAAAGGATTCAAGGCTGTCCCCAAAGCCAGTTGGGGAACATCCTTGGTGTTGGTCTACGACCTCGATTCGGGCAGGCTGCTCCACCGCGTTCCGGGACCAGTTGGAACCACTCTCGGCGACATGACCCTCACCGCCGATGGAGACGCCATCGTCGCAGACAACGAAGGCGGATTGTATCGCGTGAATCGAAAGACTCTGCTCTTCGAGCGGCTCGACGGCGGCGAATTCATCTCTCCGCAGACCCCCGCCCTGTGTCCCGATCAGCGCTGCGTCTTCGTTCCCGACTATGTTCGCGGCATCGCCGTGCTTGATTTCGACACCCGGCAGGTTTCCTGGTTGCCATCCGATGGACTGCATGCCCTCAGCGGCATCGATGGCTTGTATTTCCATGGCCGCACCCTCATCGCCACCCAGAACGGAACAACGCCGGAGCGGGTGGTGCGCTTCACACTGGACTTGTCGTTGAGGCACATCGAGTCGGAGTCGATCATCGAGCGGTCCACGCCGACGCTCGGCGATCCGACCCATGGAGTTATGGTGAACGGCGCGTTCTATTACATTGCCAATTCAGGATGGGACCGGCTGGAAGACGATGGCACTGCCAAATCCGGAACTACGCCTTCGAGGCCGCTGCTCATGCGCGCCGACCTGAACTAGATAGAAAATTGATGGCAGGGGC
Organism: Occallatibacter sp.; assembly: GCA_036489245.1. Lineage (GTDB taxonomy): Bacteria > Acidobacteriota > Terriglobia > Terriglobales > Acidobacteriaceae > Telmatobacter. The sequence goes on from DASXGD010000284.1 coordinate 21,793, forward strand.
AGCTAGCGCTGGTCGATCAGCCGGATGCTCTCCAGGAACACGTCGCCATCAATCGTGAGGCTGCGAGCGCTGACCTTGTCCATCGTGTCCTGGGCGGTATGGTGATAGCTGTTATTCGGTCCGTAGTCGAGATCGATCACATCGACCGCCGGCACGCCGCGGTTCAGAAAGGCCAGGTGATCGTCCTCGACAGCCTCGTCGCGCTGAAAGAAGTATTTGTCATATCCAAACTTGTGCGCAGCCTGGCGCACCACGTCCACCAGCCAGCCCGTCGAACTCGTCTCCCGCTGGATATCGAGCTCCTTGTCGCCGATCATGTCGGCGAGGATGAAAGCCTTGATCCGCTGCAGGGTTCCGTCCCGTCCCCACTTGGCGGCCAGGTGGCGGCTGCCATAAGTCGAGTCGGATTGCGACCAGCTCTGGATCGCCTCTTCGCCGTCAAAAAACACCAGCCAGACGGAGTAGCCATCCAGCTGTTTCGTTCGCGCAATCTGCTCCCGGAGATGATCGGCAAGCGCCAGCAGGAGCCCGGTGGTCGAGCCACCGTCGTTGGCCCCCACAAAATTGATGTTCCTCAGGTAGTAGTTGGTTTCATAGTGGGTCGCGACGACAATCACCCCATCCTTCTTGCCCGGAAATCGCACGATGAAATTGCGCATATTCACAGGCCCGATGGGCGTGTTCGCGATGAAGGTATCTTCTTCCTGTTGATCGTGCCCGAGATGAGCGCGCAGAAACGCCTCGGCCTTCGCATGCCCGGGACTGGTCGGCCAGCGCGGACCAATCGACACAAAATCGCGCGTATAGTCGAGGGCCTTAGCTCCGTTGAAGTGCTGCCATGAGCCTGTCGAAGGGTGCTGCGCGGAGACGGCGGGCAAAAGGAAAAAAAGCATCCCGGCCAGCGCCCTCGTCAACAATGCACTCATCGAGGACGAAGAAGCGATCATGAGGCCGCTGCCTCTTTGGCTTTGCGGCGCGAAGGATGCACCCACCATGCGACCAGGATGCCGATGCAGTAAAGCGCCAACATGGGCAGCGCATAGATGCACATGGTCCACGGGTCGGGACTCGGGGTGATGATTGCAGCCACCAGGAAAATGGCCAGGATGGCGTAACGGATGTTCTTCCACAGAAACTTCGGGCTCACGATCCCGAACATGGCCAGAAAGAAAATCAGGATCGGCATCTCAAAGCTGATGCCCAGGCCAAGAATAATCGACAGAAAAAAGCCGGTGTACTCCTCGATGGTCACGATGGGGTTGAACTTCTGCCCGAAACCGAGGATGAGGATTTTGAGCGCGCCCGGCAGAACGAAGAAGTAACCGAAACTGGCTCCCAGCAGAAAGAGCCCCACGGTGGCCGCCATGAACGGGATCACAAACCGCTTCTCTTTCTGGTACAGGCCCGGCGCGATGAACAGCCACACCTGGTAGAGAATGAATGGCGAGGCCAGGATGGCTCCGCCGATGAGAGATACCTGCAGATACAGGTTCAGCGGGTCCATGGGGTGGGTGTAGTTGAGCTTGATCCCCAGCCGGTCGAGCGGCGATTGCACGAAGCCATACAGCCGCTCGTGAAAGAAGTACGCAATCACGAAACCGGCGGCCAGGTACAGGGCGGAGTGGATGATGCGCCGGCGCAGCTCGTCCAGGTGCTCCATCAGGCTCATGCCCGGGAGCTCGGCACGCTGGCTTACCGCGGTGCGCGCCTTACCTATTGCATCCGCGGGATCAACCATGCTGGCTCACAGACTCCTTGGGCGGGATGGGTGGTTCGAGACCAGGTTCGGCACCATGTTCGACATCAGGTTCGACACCATGATTGGACCCCGGAGCGGATTCGGCGATCGGAGCAGGCAAATCCGGTTCTGAGTGATTCGGTTCGCGACCGTCCGGTTCCGGACTCGCGCCGTTTTTCGCGGCGAGGCTTGATCCGTCCGCCTCCAGACTTGTTCGCTCGGGCGCCTGCCCGGGCCGGGACGCGCTCACCTGCTCGCCCGTTTGGGGCGGCTGCAGCCTGGGAGTCGTCGCCACCGGCTCCGCTACCCGTTCGGCCACCTCGGGCGGAAATCCCTCAACCGAATTGGCTTCGCCTGCGGACGGCGATGCGGTGGTCGGCTCAACAGCGCCGATGTCCGCCTGCGCTTCAATACTCGGGGCTGGAGTATGGGAAGGTGTCTCCGGCGGAGGCAAAATCGGCGTCGCAACGGCAGCCGCGCGCTGCCGCTCCTCCTCTTCCTTCTTCCGCCGGTCAGCCTCTTCGGAGAGCCGAAGCTCTTCTTCCATCTGGAACTTGAAGTCGTTTGAGGCCTTGCGAAACTCGTACATGAGCTTGCCGATCTGGCGTCCGATCTGAGGCAGGCGCCGCGGTCCGAACACCACCAGGGCCAGCACCATCAGAATGAGCGTGTCGGCCATTCCCAGGCTGGCGAGTTCAATTGGCGGAGGGGCACCCATGAAGGATCATGATACCTGCCCGCGCGCATCACTCACAAACGCAACGGCGTAGCTTCGCCTTCGGCCCTGCAAAGCAAGGGTGCGCGTCATTCCATTCACGCTTTGTTAAAATGGAGATGCTTGGGTGCGGTAGCGCTTGAGCGGCAGGATTTCCGAATCTGCCGCGTTCTGCCTGCATCTTTAGCCATAACCGGGCTGCAACAACCCCGTGTTTTTTCCTGGTCTCGAGCATGCTTTGAGACAGGAAAGGAGACACTGCAGCCGCGCATGCTTTCAACATCTCCGTCCCGCCTGTGCCTGCTTGGGCCGGCTGGACTGAAGGCGGAAAAACAGGTGGAACTCCTAATCGATGAATTGGCGGCGGCCTCGTCGGCCGCGGCAGACAGCAGTTGCAGTCTCGAAAACTATCTCCTTCTCCCCGACCACACCATGGATGACCGTATCGCCGCTGCCCGCAAGAGGCTGGGCGCCTCAACTATTTTGCTCGGCCATCACTACCAGCGCGACGAGGTGATCCGCTTCGCCGACTTCACAGGCGACAGTTACAAGCTGTCGAAAGCCGCTGCCGAAACGGACGCCAGGTACATCATTTTCTGCGGCGTGCACTTCATGGCGGAGAGCGCCGACGTTCTGGGAGGGGACGGCCAGCAGGTGATCCTGCCCGACCTGAACGCGGGTTGCTCGATGGCCGATATGGCCGAGATCTCGCAGGTCGAAGCCTGCTGGGAAGCGCTCGAACGCCTGCACCTCGCCGACGAGATCATTCCCATCACCTACATGAACTCGACCGCCGCCATCAAGGCATTTTGCGGCGAGCGCGGAGGATTGGTCTGCACTTCCTCCAACGCCCGATCGGCATTCGAGTGGGCCTTCGCCCGTGGCAACGGTGGTAAACGCATCCTGTTCCTGCCCGACCAGCACCTAGGCCGAAACACCGGATACGCTATGGGAATTCCCCTTGAGGAAATGGCGGTGTGGGATCCCTGGGCGCTCCAGGGCGGCCAGACCGCGGCCAAATTAGCCGCCAGCCGCGTGCTGCTGTGGAAAGGCCATTGCTCCGTGCACCAGCGCTTTCTGCCCAGCCACGTAGATGATGTGCGCGCCAAATATACCGGGATCCAGGTGATTGTGCATCCTGAGTGCCGCTGGGAAGTGTGCCAGAAAGCCGACGCCCTCGGCTCAACCGAGCGCCTGATTGCACTGGTGGAGCAGGCTCCCGCCGGCGCCACGTTCGCCGTCGGCACTGAGATTCATCTCGTGAATCGCCTGGCAAAGCGCTTTGCGCCTCAGGGCAAGAAGATCATTTCGCTCGAAGACCACGGATGCCTGTGCACCACCATGTACCGGATCAGCCCGCAACACCTGGCATGGGCCCTCGAGAACCTGGTGGAAGGCCGCGTAGTCAACCGGATCCAGGTCCGCAAGAACGTGAAGCACTGGGCGCGCGTGGCGCTGGATCGCATGCTGGAAGTGAGAGGCTAGGGATCAGGGAACAGGGATCAGGGACTCCCGCGCCCTCAATCTTCGACCACCGGCTCAGTGAACTTCAGTTCGTTGCCGAAGTCGTCGCGAAGACGAAAATCCCGGTTCCCCCACGGCTTGCGCACGATGTCCTGCGATAACCGGGCGCCGCGGTCGAGCAGATCGTCGCGCAGCCCTTCCAGTTCCGATGTAAACAAGTGCACCCCGACCGGTGTATGCTTCCGCGTCGCGTCCTGGAAGAGGTGGATTGCGATCCCGTCGCGCTCCACGATTGCATAGTCTCCGCCCGGCATCTCCATGACAACTCGAAATCCAAGCCGGTGTTCATAAAAGGCGAGGGCCGCTTTCAAGTTTGCGGCCGGGAGTTCCGGTGCGATACGCAGAAGGCGCGACATGGCAAAGACCTCTCCGGTTACGAGATTGTCTCAGGACGGCAGCTTACCACGCCGCGTCTCCAGCGATGCCTGTTCCGCATCAAAGAGGCTGTGGGGAATAAGGTTAGCAGGACGATTGCATCGCGGGCTCCGATTCCGTCGTATCCTTAAAGGAAGGAAATGGCCATGAAGACCTTCACTCTGGATGAGGCACAGTCCCTCCTCCCCGTGCTCGAATCGCTTTTGAAGCGAGCGATTGAAGGCAAGCAAGCGGCGGAGGAAGCGGAATCCAGGCTCTCGGAGCTCAGCCGGCGCATTTACCTGTCCGGCGGAATGAGAGTGGACCTGGCCCGGGTGGCGCAGGAGCGCGCGGAGATGGATGCGCATCTGGAACGGGTGCGGGAGAGCCTTTCCGAAATCGACTCCATTGGAGTTCAAGTCAAGGACCTTGATACCGGCTTGCTCGATTTCCCCTTCCGGCTCGACGAGGACATCGTCCTTCTTTGCTGGCGCATGGGCGAATCCGCGATCGAACACTGGCACACAGTCGAGTCGGGCTTCCAGGGCCGCCAGCCGGTGGATGATCGGTTCCGGCGCCGCTCGGCGTCCGGCGGACGGCCGAACTAAACACAATCTGTTTAAGGATCAGGGATTTCCCGCGGCGTTTGCCGGAATTCGACGAGCTGCAGTGTACTCTATTGCTGCCCATGTACATTCCGGAGCACGAAGTACGCGCCGTCCTCACCTATGAAGCGCTTATTCCAGCTGTCCGCCAGGCACTGATCGACTACTCCGCTGGCCTGGTCGTTCAGCCTGCCCGCACCATCCTGAGGGCAGGCATTGCCCCCGACCATCGCGACGGATGGTTTGGAGTCATGCCCGTGGTCCACGGCGATTGGATGGCCTTAAAGTCTGTCACCTTTTATCGCAGCAACGCCGAGTCGGGTTTGCCTACGCACATGGCCCTCATCGAATTGCTCCGTCGCGCCACGGGCGAGCCGCTGGCAGTAATGGATGGGCGGCTGATCACGGAAATGCGAACCGCGGCCGTCACAGCGGTCGCATTCGCGGCCCTGGTCCCGTTGCATTTTGCCTCTCCGCCGCGCAGTCTTGGAATCTTGGGTTCGGGAGTCCAGGCCAACGCGCACATCCAATCACTCCGCCATGTCTGGCCGGGACTCGAGGAAATAAGAATTTGGAGCCCCACATTGACGCACGCTGTGCGGCTTGCACAATTAGTCGGCGGACGGGCAGTTGCCATCGAGGAGGCCGCCAGCGCCGACGTCGTACTTACGGTTACAGTCGCGGCCCAGCCGGTTTTGCGGGGGCGCTGGCTCTTGCCCAATACAATGATCCTGGCCGTCGGCGCTACCGGCGATGGCGCCCGGGAGATCGATGACGAAACCATGCTCTCGAGCTATGTCGTAGCTGAGTCTCGCTCCTGCGTGGAGCGCGAATCGGGCGATGTCCGCGGTTCGGGCGCCACGATCGAGGTCGAGATTGGCGAAATCCTCTCCGGGGCAGCCTCGGCCGCCATACCAGGGGACAAGCGGGTTCTTTTCAAGTCGGTGGGCATGGCCATCGAAGATCTCGCCGCGGCCCGGCTGGTGTGGCAGGCCAGACAGCCTCCGGCGGTCAACACATGAAAACCAACTTGCGTCCGGGCAACGCGATTCGAGCGAAACAGTCCCATGATGCGTCAAATCGAGTAGATATTCCGCCCTCCACTAGCAACGAATTACAAAAGCAAATTGACATATATCAGGTAAGCAAGCATTCGCCTGCGTTAGGCTGATAGGGCAATCTGGACAGAAATGCGAGGATCTTCAATGAAATTGGGGAAATGGGCGCGGTTGTTCCTGGCGGCAGCGCCGCTTTTATCGGGGTGCAAGGGTTTTTGGGATGTGCCCAGCGGCAGCGGCGGCAGCGGTGGCGGCGGCACCACGAGCGGCGTGTTCTACGTGCTCAACCAGAAGACTTCCCAGATTGCCGGTTACACCATTGCATCAGGATCGACCACGCTGACAGCGGTGCCTAGCAGTCCTTTCTCCCTCGGCACGACCGTTCCGTATTCGATGGCCATTTCTCCCAATGGCGGTTTCCTTTATGTGGGTACCGTGGTTGGTGTTTTTGTTTACAGCGTTGGATCGGACGGCGCCCTCACCATCCTCAATGGCGGGCAGGTCATCTCTTCCGATTTTGCATTCACCATGCAGGTGGACCCCAGCGGTTCATGGCTGATCGACGCCATTTCCGGAATCGGGGAGGTGAACGCCATTCCGCTGGACCCGACCACCGGCCTGGTCCTGAGCGGTGCCACGGAGCAATCGGTAGCCTTGCCTTCAACCGCTGTGCGGCGCGTGACCATTACCCAAGCGGGCTCTCCGAATCCTTACGTTTTCGTGGCCATGGGAGCCGGCGGAACCGCGGTCGTACCGTTCCTTTCCTCCAGCACTGATCCGTTCGGAGCCGTCTCGGTAATTAAACCCATCAACACCACGACCGGAGGTTCGATCGCGGTCGCCGTCGACCTGTCGCGTCAGCTCCTCTACGTGGGTGAAACCGTTGCCGTGACCGGAACCAATCCGGGTGGACTCCGGGTGTTCGCGATCGGCGCCAACTCCGCGATGAGTGAAATATCCGGTTCGCCTTATCCGTCGGGCGGCGTTGGGCCCGGGGCCATTCTGCCCACATCCAACTATATCTACGTCGCCAATTCATCGGTCACCGGCAGCACGACCGGCAATATCCAGGGATTCGCCGTCACGACCACGGGCACCGTATATTCGCTGACCTCCGTCAGCACCATCGCCGCCGGCCTGACCACCATCGCCATGGATGAGGAGAACACCGGGACCTATCTCCTGGCGGTTAATGAGGGCGGCAGTCCCGATCTCAACGTCTACACCTTCGACGCCACGACGGCGGGTAAGCTGGACGCGTATACGACGGCATCGACAGGCTCGGACCCGGTGCAACCGGCTGCCGTGGTCGCGGTGCCCTAAAGATACGGGATCGGATCCTGATCGGAACTGTCCTTCTTCTGGCATCAGGTTTGGCAGAAAATTGGGGCCGTGTGCCGCACACTGGGAGTTGGAGATTCCATGTGTCCTTCGTTGCGGAGTCAGCACGGTCCACAGTTCAGTCTGTCAGGGATCGGTCCGGTCTAAAATGTCAACCATGTCCCCGGTCTGTACCCGGCCCCCCTCCTCCCCTTAAAAAAGTAAATAATTTAGATTTGCTTTTAATTTCGCTTTATATAATTAACTGATTTAATCCAAATGCTTTACGAGCAAAAATGGCCGTTTGAAACAGCATTTTTTGTTCCATTTGCCTCTTTTGGGTTTTTCTCGATCCGACGGCCCGCGCGGACCACGGTGGTGGGCTCCATCGGCCTGTGCCCCGGCGCCCTTCAGCGTATGGCGGAACTCGCGTCTAATTCAGAAACCATTCCCATTGTTCTTCCGTCAGCGGCACAACGGAGAGCCGGCCGATTTTGACCAGCGGAGAATCTGCAAACAGCGGCTCGGCCTTGATCGCGTCCAGCGTCTTGGGAGTCTTCAGGCGCTTGCCTACTTTTACCCGCACCAGCGGCACCTTGGGATCCCTCGCATCGACGCTCACCACCGTCCCGGTGCCCACGGCGGTGCGCTCATCGCCGGTGTGATAAAAGATCCACTTCGCGCCCGGCTTCAGCTCGCGCAGGTTCTTGACGGCGGTGGGGTTGGTTACGCCGTCCCAGACCGTTTCCTTGTCGCGCACAAAGTTGTCGAAGGAGTAGGCGTCGGGCTCGGTCTTGAAGAGGCAGTACGACATACCCTCCATCGTATGCGAGGGAACAGGGATCAGGAAACAGGGAACGGCGCGAGGGGAGCGTCGATCCGTCGTTCCCCCTGAAAGCCTTTGAAAGTCCAACCTGGTCAGGGTTTTCTGATCCCTGTTCCCTGGTCCCTGTTCCCCGTCTTTCC
>DASXGD010000295.1:0-16832 GCA_036489245.1 Occallatibacter sp.
CGGATTGGCTCTCTGCAATGGCGATTGAATCGGGATTCAGATCGATCCCCGTCAGTTCGACAGGTATTGCGCGCTCTCGCGCCCAGCGTTCGATGCGACGCAATCCGTCGCCGTAGCCGCAGCCCACGTCCAGGATGCGAATGGGGATGCGAAGCGGCTCTGATCCAGCGTCAGGCCGAACTTCGTCGAGCCAGCGGAGCAGCGGGCGATAGGCTCCAAACCAGCGATTCACCCTGGCCAGGTCGCGGAGGCAGGCTTCGATGACCTCCCGGCTGCACGGCTCATCCATCAGTTCGGACAGTTGAGCCCGCTGACGAAAATCCAGCCCATCATGCGGCATGGAAAAGCATGGTCTCCGCCGTCACGCCCGGCCCGAACGACATGGCACACCCGGTTTGGCCCTTCTGCGCGCGCGCCAACACCTGCTCGAGGACGAACATCACGGTAGCCGAAGACATATTTCCAAATCGTGCCAGAATGTCGCGTGAAGCGGCCAGCGCATGTTCGGGAAGCCCCAGCCCTTGCTCGACGGCATCCAGAATCGTTCGGCCGCCCGGATGCACGGCCCACAAATCGATCGACTCGGGGCTTCTTCCCCGCGTGACCAGTTCGCGCGTCTCGCCCAGGTGGCGCTTGATCTCTCCCGGAACCCTGCCCGAAAGCTGCATATCAAAACCCATTTCCCCGATCCGCCACGTGATCAGGTCGCTGGTCTGGGGAACATTCACTGCCAGGAAGCTGTCGATCGCCAGTCCTTCCGGCTCCCCACTTACGAGGCAAGCCGAGCAACCGTCCGCAAACAGCAGGAACGACAGCATCTGTTCCAGGTCCTGCGTCTCCTTGAGGTGCAGCGAGCAGAGCTCCAGGTTCAGAATCAGGACCTTGGCGTCCGACTCCGACCGCACAATGTGATGAGCAGACTTCAACGCGTTGATCGCGGCATAACACCCCATGAACCCGATCATCGTGCGTTCGACCGACGGGTTAAGCCCCAGCCGCCTCACGATATCGAAGTCGAGTCCCGGCGCGTAGAGACCTGTGCAGCAGGTCACGATCACGTGGGTGATGTGTTGCCGCTCGGTCTTGCTCAGGGAGAGCTTGTCAAGCGCGCAACCGGCCAGGCATGGAGCAAACTTCTCAAAAGCCCGCATGCGGCGCGTGGTCGATGGAAAGTCCCCCACCACGTATAGATCTTCGGCGTCGCGCCAGTAGGTGTTGCCGTCCCCGATCGGCTCGAGGAACGAGTAACGGTGCTCGATGGCCGACATGCGGACCATGCGCCGGAAGAGGTTGCGGACCGTCCCTTCCGGAAGCATGCTCTCGGCGAATGCCACGAAGGCCCGGTGGACATCGTGTCGCGGGACTGCGGTGGCGATGCGGTGAATATAGGCTGTCGTCATGGGCTGCCTCTCGCAACTCGATGCTTCGCTTCAGGTATAGCAGTTCGAACCCGGGGATTTGTCAGTTGATTGCAAGCATTTGTCCCATTCCATCCCGGCGCGGCTGCTGGTGCTTGGATGCCATACCGGGATGTGGCGACCCGCCTGGACGCCCAGCGCTTCCATCCGATTCAAAGAATCGAGATCGGTTTGCCATTCCACTGCACGCCCGGCATAACCTGCGACGAATCATGCATCCATAGCATTTGGAATGTTGCGGGATCCGATCGATTCGGATCGATTTCAACCAAACCGCCTCCGCGGCTTGGGATTCGGCCCCTCGGGTTTCCCGCGGATTGATCATGGGAGAGCATACAGGATGAGACTGTCGGAGCCCACAAATGTCCCCTTTCCAGAGCCGGGAGGCTGCGAAGCGGGGGGCGCGAGGATTGTGGGGAAAGGCGAAATGGCGGGGCGGGTCCGAACCTATGACTGGGGCTCCACATCGCTCGGTCCCATTGAAGACTGGTCGCGCGAATTGGTGGCCATTGTCAATTTGACCTTGTGCTCTCACACCCCTGCGCGGACACTGTGGGGGCCCGATCTGGTGCTGATTTACAACGACGCATACCGCTTCATTCCCGGCAGGAGACATCCTGAATCCCTGGGCAAGCCCGCCCGGGAAGCGTTCAAGGAAGCCTGGCCCGTCGTCGGCCCTTTGCTTGAAAACGCCTACGTGACTGGCGAGACCTTCTATCTCGACAAACTGCGGGTGCCCATCGATTCCGGCGGTGGGGTCCGCGACTTCTATCTAAATTACACCTACTGTCCCGTCTTCGAAAACGGCAGGATCGCCGGGCTGTTTGGCTTGTTGGAGGACGTCACCGCGGAAGTGCGGGCCACCCGCGATCTTCGGGAAAGCGAAGCTCTGGCCACTCGCGTACTGGAAAGCATTGGCGACGCGGTACTCGTGACCGATGTCAATGCTCGAGTGATGAGCATGAATCCGGTGGCCGAACGCCTCACGGGCTGGCCGCGCACCGACGCCCTGGGACGCGCACTCGAGGAAGTGTTTCTCATCCTCGACGAGACGACGCGTCAGCCCGTGGAGAGTCCCGCCGCGAAGGTGCAGCGCCTGGGGACCGTAGCGGGCCTCGCCAATCATACGATCCTGGTTCGCAGGGACGGGACCGAGACCTCGATCGACGACAGCGGCGCACCGATATTTGACGAGAGCGGAAAGCTTACCGGCATCGTACTGGTCTTCCGTGACGTCCGCGACCGCCGCATCGCCGAGCGCGAGCGGAACGCGGTCGCCGACCAATTGTCTCTGGTGATGGACGCGACCACCGACGGGGTCCTGTGCCTCGATCGCAGCTGGAAGATCATCTACCGCAATCCGCGCGCCCAGGAGATCCTGCAGACTACCGGAGAACTGACCGGCCGCCAGTTCTGGGACGCGTTCCCGGAAGCCGAGTTTGAGGGTTCGCCGTATGTGGAGCACTATTCCCGCGCCATGGATAAAGGTATTCCGGGCCGGTTCGAGGCTTTTTATCCCGGGCCGCTCCAAGCCTGGTTTTCCGTTGTCGTGCAGCCGGCGGACTATGGCATCGTGATCTTCTTCCGGGATGTTACTCATCAGCGCAAGGAGGCCGAGGCCCTGCGCGACCGGGAGGCGCGTCTCAATGCCATCTACAGCACCAGCCTCGAATACATAGGACTGCTGACGCCGGACGGCACCCTGGTCGATTGCAACAGCGCCTCTCTCGACTTCGCCGGTGCTAGGCGTGCCGATGTCGTGGGCAAGCCCTTCCCTGGCACGTCGTGGTTCAGCGCGACGCCTGGAGCGCCGGAACTGGTTCATCGCGCCATCGCCTGCGCCAACTCCGGTGAGACATTTCGCTCCGAGCTTTCGTTGATCCGCCCCAACGGCGACACGCTCCTCTTCGATTTCTCGTTGACTCCGGTTCGAGACGCGGAGGGCGCGGTGGTGTTTCTGGTTCCCGAAGCCCGCGATATCACTGAGGCCAAGCGCACACAGGCCGCTCTCCTCCAGAGTGAAAAGCTGGCCGCGGTGGGCAGGCTTGCCTCGTCCATCGCGCACGAGATCAACAATCCGCTCGAATCGGTGATGAACCTCATCTATCTGGCGCGTAACGCCCCACCGGCCGATGGCGAGCGATATCTCGACATCGCCGACCAGGAGATTCGACGCGTCTCCATCATCGCCAACCAGACGCTACGCTTCCACAAGCAGGCTTCGAAGCCGCAGGCTGCGACCAGCGCCGACCTCTTCTCGACCGTGATGAGTATTTATGAGGGACGGCTCCGCAACGCCCGCGTGCGCGTGGAGAAACGCTTTCGCACGGATGAGCCGGTGATTTGTTTTCAGGGCGACGTTCGCCAGGTGCTGAACAACCTGGTCGCCAACGCGCTCGAAGCCATGCCCCTTGGTGGACGACTTTTGATTCGCAGCCGCAAGGGCCGGGATTGGAAGACCGAAAGGCCCGGGCTGTTGCTCACCATTGCCGACAATGGCGCTGGCATCCAGCCCTCCGTGCAGCAACACATCTTCGACGCCTTCTTCACCACCAAGGGCACCGCGGGTAACGGATTGGGCCTGTGGGTGTGCCAGGAAATCGTGGACCGCCATCACGGCAAACTCCGCGTCCGCAGCACCCAGCGCCCGGGCAGGAATGGCACGGCCTTCACATTCTTCCTGCCCTTCGATCCGTCCTGTGAATAGCGCCGGCGTTTGGCGCAGGTCACGGTCACCGAGAGTCCCGGGATCTGCTGACGTAATCAAGCACCGACGCAATTCTGAGGCACAGGCGTTCCTTCACTTCCTGGCCAAATCCCCCGTTCATCAGCCTGTCGCGCCAACTCCAGTAGAGACATAACCAGTGGGCGACCGTTGCGGTGAAGACATGGTCGCGTTCGAGGCGACGGCCGCTTAACCCCTCATACGCGCTCAACAATTTACCGATCCGCTCGTCGACACTGCCCAGCCCGGACCACATAAGTAATGTTGAGCAGGTGCTCGCTACGTCGACATGGACCGGATCGAAAGCCATGGCTTCGAAGTCCAGGACAGCGTTTAGATGAACCTTGTCGCCGGACGAATCGAACAGTACATTGCGAGGAGTCCAGTCACCATGAATCAATTGTCTGGGCAAATCCTCGAATTCCTGCAGGCGGGGAAGAAGCCAATCACCTGCCCGCACCAGCAGTTCCTGCTCCTCCGCGTATTTCGTGAACGGGACAAACTTCGCGGTGTCCATCCTGGCGATGTTCTTTCGCGTATTTACAGAAATCCCATCAGGTGATTCCATTGCCTGGCGATCAGAAAAGAGACGCATCGCACCGTGGAAGCGCGCTAATCCTTCAGCGAGTATCGGATAGATCGCTGGATCGCTACTTTCAGGATGAAAGCCGTGGAGATGACGCGAGAGGCACCATCCGTAACCGCCATCTTCTACTACAAGCTGCCCATTTAAACTGGCGATCGCCTCTGGGACAGATATGGAAAGACGCTCGTGTTCCAGGAAGCAACGCAGACGCTGCATCAATTGCGCCTGGCGAATCAGCTCCGCATATCGACTCTCTTCGGACTGAGATAACCAGTACCATTGCCCGACCCGCCAGGTGGCCCGACTGACGCCGAAATCAGTCCGAAACACGGGTTCGCGAATGCGCCAGTGTTTCGCCAGAACCGCGGCAGCGAGACGCGCATCATGTCCACCGGCAGTGCTCGCCATACCACGATTCTAGAGGGGTCAGGCGCAAGATGAGTCATTCGCGGCTCACCACCGGAACGGCTTGCGGGCGGTGGCGAGTCCTCCAGGCCACCAGTTCCAATCGCCGGCAATGCGCAGGAGCGCGGGGCCGATCACAATTCGCACTAGTGTGGCATCAATGAACACAGCGACCGCCAGCGTAAATCCGATCATCTTGACCACGAGAAAATTTCCGAACGTGAATGCCGCGAATACAACGATCATGATCGCGGCGGCGCTCGTAATCAGGCCCGCGGTTCTGGCCAATCCCTCCGGGATGGCGTCCGCTTCGTTGAGCCCGCTCTTCCGGGCTTCGAGAACTCGCGCCACCAGGAACACTTCATAATCCATGCTGAGCCCAAAAACAATCGCAAACGCGACAATAGGAACGAGCGGGAACACGCTGCCCGTTCCCCCTTGAACTCCCAGGAGGCCGCTTCCGTGTCCATCCTGGAAAACCAGGACCAATGCTCCGAAGGAAGCCGCAACCGAGAGCATGTTCAATGCGATGGCTTTCACGGGGGCGAAGATCGACCGGAAGCCGCCCAGAAGCGCCACCAGTGTCCCTGCCACCACCATCGCGGTTACGGGCGCAAAGTGGTTCGTAACAAGCGTCTGGTAATCGGCGTTCAATGCCGGGATGCCGCCTATCAGTAGAGTTGCGCCCGGCACGCCGGTCAGAGTTTCGGCGCCCGTCTGGCGGAGTTCTCGTACCCAGTCAACTTGAGCGCGCAGCGAAACCGCACTTGCGGGCAGCACCTCAACGAGTGCCGCCGTGCCGTCAGTACTCACAAATGTGCGGCGTGTCTCCCGCGAGAGGTCAGTGAGTGCGGATCGATTGCCCTCCGCAATCGTCGTGATGGAAATGACGCGTGCGCTGCGAGGATCGCTGGCCAGTCGCTTGGAGAAACGATCGAGGGAGTTCCACCCCGCGTCCGTCCGGATGATGGAATCCTTTGGGAGTTGGACGATCATGCGCAGCGAATAAACCACGCCGGCCCGGTCCATTTGTTCGAGGGTATGAAGCGCGTGAACCGATTCCGCCGATTCCGGAAGCCAATTCCCCCGGGGGACACTCGTGTCGAGCCGCCTGCCCTCCCAGGCGAGCAGAAGCAACGGGGTCCCGGCCAGAAGAATGGCAAGCCAGGGGTGGGCGATCACCATCTTTCCCCACCGTCTCCATCGGGTTCCTGTGCGGGTGGCCCGATCCCCATCCAGCGCGGGAGTAAAGGGCAACCGCCCGGCATTGATCCACGGGCCAAGCAAAGCGAGCACGGCTGGCACGAGGGTATTCGTCAGCAGCACACTGATTCCCGCCACCAGGAACCCGGCCACGCCAATGGAACGGATTTCGCTGATGGGAACCGTCAACAGGGCCAGAAACCCGATCGCCACAGTCGAGGCTGAAATCAGGAGAGTGCGGCCGGCCTGCCGTGCCGCGACCACCGCGGCCCTGGGCCCGGCATGACCGGCGGAAATCGCCTCCCGGAAGCGGCTGACCATCAGGAGCGCGTAGTCAATCCCCAAACCCAGCCCAAGCATGGTTGCCAGGTTCTGAACCAGAATGGACAAGTGGAAGCGCTGGGCCAGCAACCCCGTAATCGCCAGGGTGGTGGCAATGGCAAGCTGGCCAACGGCCAGCGGAATCAGCGAGGCAACCAGGCTTCCAAAGGCCACCAGCAAAAGCCCAAGGGTCGCGGGAATCACCAGGCTCTCGGCGCGCCGGACATCATCCGCGCTCGCTTTCCGAATGTCAAAATTCAGCGGAAGCTCGCCGGTCAGTTCCAGCGTCACGCCGGGATAACGGCCCCGCAGTTCATTCACAAGAGCTGCGGCGCGTCCCTGAAGTTTGGAAACCAGCGACTCTACCGGACCCTCGGTCGACGCGAGGCCGACTAAAACGAACGTCCCGCCTCCCTTACCCAGAAAAATTGGATCCCGCAACTCGAGATGCGAAACGACTCCGGAAACCCCGGGTTCCTTCCTCAGTCCCGCCACGATGGTTGCCAGGGCTGCCTCGCCTTCCTCCGAATCCGCGGGCGGGATGCCCTGAACCACAAGCACGACCCGATCCACAAACGGCGAGCGAAAACGGCTTACCAGCTCATGGCGGACAGTTTCCGCCTGGCTGCCCTCGACCCGGGTTGCCGTCTCCAAATGGCGCTCGGCGTGAAAAGAGAAAGGAAGAAGCGCTACTACGGCGGAAAGGACTACACCGGCCGCCCAGACATGGCGCACATGCATGAGACACATGATGTCATACAAAATCGCCCGTAGCGAAAGGACACGGACGCGCTCTGTACGCATCGAAGGACCTGGAGGCAGAATTGTCACGCGTGCGAAACCCGCCGTCGAGTCGCCCGGCCCCCTTGGGACTCGCCTGCGCAGCTGTCAGAATCTGCTAAATTGGTTCCGTCCGACGAGGAGGCTCAATTCTTAGTTTTGCGCTGTTCTCACTGTTCGCCGCCATTCAACCTGGAGCCGCTGACCCCCGCGTTGGTTCCTGGAAGCTCATCTCCGCGCAATCGACCCTGAATCCGCCGAACAAACTCTCCGTCACCGCCCTGAAGCATGAAGTGCATGTCATCATGTCCGGCGAGACCCACCTTGACTTCACCGCCCGGTCGGACGGACATGACACTCCCGTATCGGGCAATCCGGGTTTCAACCAGGTTGAACTGCACAGGATCGACAAGAGGCAGGCCGAGGTCAAGGAGATGAAGGATGGAGCCATCGTGGGCACAATTCGAGACAAGGTTTCGAATGACGGAAAGGAGCTGACAATTACGACCGCGAGCAAAAGCCACGCCGACCAGATCTCCGTGTGGACGCGCACCGGAGGCGCGAAGGTTGCCGGTGATCCAATCGCGGGCGAATGGACACAGGACCTGAGCAAGACTCGTTTGCGCCAGGGTCTGCTCGTCAAGATCGAGCCGGACGGAAACAGCGGGGTCCGCTTTTCAGGAGATTTCAGCTACACCGCGCGTTTTGACGGAAAGCAGTACGATCTGCACAACTCCCGCAACGATACCGTAACGCTTCAGCTTGTTGATCCACGTACGGTGGATTCGATCTACCGTCGCGACGACCAGGTTGCTCAGCAGGACAGGTGGGTGGTCTCCGGCGACGGGCAGCAGATGACGCTGACCACCACGGGCACGTTCGAATCCGGCCAGCACATTACAGAGAAGCTGGTATTTCAAAAGCAGTAGTGGCTCATGAATTCGGCCTGGCCCAGCACCTAATCGGCAGCGACCGCGGCGTTGACCTCACGCGCCGCGACCGAAATGATCCCCTTGCGATGCATGAATTTCAGAATGCCGTTGACCGTATCTTCGAGTGACGGATCGGCCTTGCCCCACTTGGAAGCATCGCGGGCCGCCTGGTAGGAGGAACTGTCATAGCGTTTGAATTCCATCGCGGTGATGTTGTCCACAGAGCCCACCAGAAAATCCAGCAGCGGGAAAAGAAGATCTTCCTTGCGGCATCTCCGGATCAGTTCGGGAACGAAATCCTTAACGCTGAATATTTCGAATTGCCGCCCGGTCGATTTCGTAATCAGCCCCGTAATATCCATCATGTTTGCATAATCGTCGCGCACCACATGATATGTCTTGTTCTCGGTGCCGGGAGTCATTGAGATCGCGACGATATTGTTGGCCATCACGTCGGCGGGAACGAAACTGACCTGGTTCAGAGCGTCCACTCCTATACCGTGGTTCACCATGAAAGCCACTAAGCGGACCGCGATATCGAAATTGTTGCCTCCGCCCGTAACCGAGGGACTGACGAGGGCGGGCCGGAAGATCCGCGTGGAAAGTCCCCGGCTGCGCGCGTCGGCAACCACCTGTTCGGCGACCCATTTCGACTGGCTGTAGCCGAAATCGAGAAGCTCCATATTCTTGTTGAAGTCGGTTTCATAGAGGACGCTCTTGACGGCCCAGCCGAACACGAACGTGGTTGAGACATAATTGAATTCCTTAGGCCGTCCCTCGAATGCCAGCCTCAGGACCTCGTTGGTTCCCATCACGTTCGCGTCGCGCATGCGGTCGTAGTTGAACAGGTAGTTCACGGTTGCGCCGTTGTGGAACACCGTGTCCATCTCGCTGGCGAAGAAATCCCAGACGTCCTGCGCGAGCCCCAGCTGCGGCAACCCGAGATCGCCGCAAATCGGTATCACGCGAGCCTCGAACATCTGCAGCAGCCCGGCCGGGCAAGGCCCCATCGACTCCATCGCTGCCCTGAGCCTTTGCCGGCCCTGCACTTCATCCGAAGACCGGACGAGAACATAGATCTTGGCCCGCGTCTGTTCGAGCAGGCTCTTTATCAGGAAGGGTCCGATGAAGCCGGTGCCTCCGGTCAGAAGCACATGATTCATGACCGGTGTCTGGGGCAGCGGCGCGGGCGCTGATGGCGCGAAGATGAGCTTCCTGTCGTTGCTCATCATCTCTTTTTCTGCCGCGCGCTGTTCCTCACGGAAAGCCGCCAGGGAATGTCGCAGAAGAACCAGGGCTTCTTCTGGAGCGCTCTCCAGCTGTTCGGCCAGTCGAAACAGGTCGGCAACGCTGACCCGCTGAATGACACCGATATCGACCTGTCTGGCCAGCATCTCGGCGCCTTTATCCTTCAATAGCTCCTTGAGCTCATGCATGAACACGACAAGATCGAGGGAATCAAGCCCGGCTTCGACGAGGTTGTACGATTCCATGCCGGTCAGGTTGTACCGGGCTTTCAATTCGTCGAACGCTGATTGAATCTCAGAACCGGACTCGCAGGCCCCGGCATCCTTCTCGCGCGAAAACTCAGACAGAACGGTAAACTGACCATCCAGCCACATCTGTTTGGTCTTGTGGCGCATGATCTTGCCTGAACTGGTTCTCGGTATCGCACGAGGGGCGATGAAGGAGATCAGCGCCACTTCGACGTTGAGATAGTTCCGGACCGCCGCCGCAATCTTCCGCGCGTCAGGAACCGCCCGCGGGTTTTTCACTTCGGCCACGATGGCCAGCGCCGGCTCGCTGTCTTCGTGAATCTGGAACGCGGCAACGCAATTGTGACGAATCAGGCCCGACGCCCTCTCCACAACGTTTTCGATATCCTGCGGATAATAATTTTGCCCGCGGAGGATAATCATGTCCTTGATGCGGCCGCAAATGAAGAGCTCGCCGTCATGGAAGAATCCCATATCGCCGGTCCGAAGGTAGCCATCGTCATAGGGGCTGTCGTCGACAAGCCGGGCGCGAAACTGTTTCAGGGTCAATTCCGGATTATTCCAGTACCCCAGGCACTTGCCGCTTCCGGCGATCCAGATTTCACCAATATGGCCTGGCTCAAGAGCGACGTGCTGATCCGGATCCACGATGCGAACGTCCATACTCGGCAGGGGAGTTCCGCAGCTGACAATCTGCGTGGCCGCGCCGATTTCGGAAACCTCGGTCGTCATGCGGGCCTTGCCCAGTGCCAGGGCACGCTTGTTGACTGAAACGATATTGCGGCCGCCGAGCGAAACCGCGAGTGTGTTCTCGGCCAGTCCGAAGGCGGCATAAAAGCTCTCCGACTTGAGTCCGTAGGGCTGAAATGCCTCCAGAAACCGCGTATATGTGTCCGGTTTTACGGGTTCCGCGGCGCACATCAAAACCCGGAGCGAACTTAGATCGCAGCCTTCGAGGCTCTCCTTGGAAAGCCGCCCCGCGCGCAGGCAATAGTCGTAAGCGAAGTTGGGCGCCGCCGTCGCCGTTGCCTGATAGGTGTTGATCGCATCGAACCAGAGGACCGGCCGCTGAATGAAGTCCATTGGGGCGAAGCCATGCGTCGTGCCCCCACTTAGAGCGGGGTAGAGGTAGCACCCGATCAATCCCATATCGTGATACTGCGGAAGCCACGACACGACCACCGGGTCCGGATGGTCGATCACGAGCGGATAGGTGTGCAGGATGTTCTCGTGGGTCACCATCACACCCTTGGGCTCCATCGTCGAACCCGAAGTGTACTGGAGAAACAGGATCTTTGGAGGATCAAGAAAAGGCTCGTCCGAGATCGGATCGACAAACTGTTCCGTGACGATCCACGGAAGACCGGAAATATAGTCAACGTCGACTCCCGACGCCGCGACCCCACTGCGAGTGAGATTGGTCTTCAGAGATGCGTGGTAGTCCCTGCTGGTCAAGACCCCGGCCGCCTGGCAATCCTTGGCGATATGGACCATTTTGTACAGGGCGCTCTGGAAGCCACGAGAACTGGGGGGATAAACGGGCACCGGGATCAGGCCCGCGCGCACGCAACCAAAAAACGCGGCAATCATCTCGAGCCCCGGCGGATAGGCCAGCACAAGCCGGTCCTCCGCCACGAACTGACCATCCTTCAGCAAGTGCCCGGCGATCGCTTTCGTCCGGCGGATAAACGACGCGTACGAGTAGCATTCGATGGGATTACCGTTGAGGTCAATGTACGAATAGAGGAGTTTGTGCGGGTGTAGATCCCCCAGCCTATCCAGTTGGTCCAAAATCGACGCCATAATTGATCCGGAATAACCTCCAAGATGGGATCGGAAAATCCAGTGCCTAAAAAACACGAAACGACTTGCTGCTCCCCGTCCCCTGGTAAGTGAAATTCATCTTAGTCTCTGAGTGCGGAATTCCAGTGTAGGCGAGTGCAGGCCGACTTGGAAGAACAACGGTGTAACCGTTCTTTGCCTTTGTGTCGTACAGTCTGGTCGGGGCAAGTTCCTTCCGAAGGGCAAAATCCACGAGGCGGTGAAATGTGCAGAAACCAGACCGGGCGTCGAGCGCCCCCACTCGAAGCGTCCTCGTTGTGTACGGTCGATCACTTTATATTAACAGAGCCCGATAGCAATGCGCGTGCATTCTCGCCTCCAGCAACCGGGCGCCCATTCCCGATTCGGCACGGTCCGAATGTCCTTGATTCTCCATGATTTCTCGCGCTACGATCAGGTTTCAGCGCTATCGGCTGCCGACCGAGAGATCGGCCGCAGCCCGGGAATGTATGCTGCCGGCCTGCACACGCTGGACGGCTTACAATCATAGTGTGGAGGTGCCGTTGACGTCCGAGACCGAATCGGTCATCACTTTCGAGCCGGATATCGATGATCTTGTACTCTCAGAGGCCTCGCCGCTGCCGTCGGCTGCCGGCCCCTCAACTTCGTCTTCCTTTCCGAAGGTCTTGCGCCGCCGCCTCGACAGATTCTTTGCCGACCGGAACATTTCTCCCAAAGCCGACCGCACGATGTGGGTGAAAATTGGAGCGGGCCTGGCACTGCTGGCCGGCAGCTGGATTGCACTCTACGCCCTCAGGCCGGATTCATGGCGATTTATTGTCCTCTACTTGTTAAGCGGCCTCGCCCAGACGTTCCTCTTGCTGAACATCGCCCACGACAGCAACCACAACGCGATCTCGTCCGTGCCCTCCGTAAACAAGACCCTCAACTACGTTTTCGATGTTTGCGGCATCAGCTCGTACATGTGGCGGATCCTCCACCATCGAGGCCACCATTCGTGCATCAATCTCCATGGCGAAGACGACGCGCTCACTGGTCGCGGCATCTTTCGATTTACGCCCCACGAGTCGCGCGCGAGCTATCACCGGTTTCAGCACATCTACGCGCTCTTCTTTTACGCCATCTTCTCCCTCGATTATGTTTTCGTACGAGATTTTGAGAGCTTTTTCTTTCCGACCCACAACTATCTCAAACGGACCACGCACCCGGCGCGAGAATACATCATCCTGTTTGCGGGCAAGGCTTTCTACCTCACCTACATGCTGGTTTTGCCGGTCCTGGTACTGCGGAAATCGCCTCTGCTGGTCGCCGGGGCGTTCGTGCTGGTCCATTTGATCATCGGTTTGACTGTATCGCTGGTCTTTCAGACGACGCACACCATCGACAGCACGTACTTCCCGTCGGACCGCAGCGAGTTTGACAACGGCGTCTATCATATTTTCGCGACAACCGCCGACTATGCGACCGAGAACCCCGTCGTGGGTTGGCTCGTGGGCGGGCTCAACCACCACATCGTCCATCATCTGTGCCCTTTCGTCTGCCACACTCACTATGCCCCGCTTACCCGGATCGTGCGCGAGACAGCCGAAGAGTTTGGCGTTCCCTACCGGCAACATCCCACCATGTCGCTGGCAATCCGCCATCATCTGATACTTTTGAAGCAATTGGGAAACGAAACCTAATTCAAAAGGGATTAGTCTTTTACTTATGGCTACCCTCTCGCTTCAGGCAAACCTCATGAGATTGCCTTCCGTTCTGAGCAATAATCCGGGAAGCGGGGTGTGACGTTGTCCACAGCGATACCCGTTGTCTCCCGATTTCGCTCTTTCAGGGATTCGCGCGCCATGGCGCGCAATCCCGTGCGGATCCTGGCTAAATACACTGAAGCCTTCGGGGCCACGTTCCGGTTCTACCTGGGCGGCCTTAAGCAAGCCATCGTTACCACCGATCCCGCGGTCATTCAACATGTATTGAAGACCAATGCGGAAAACTACCAGAAATCCGAAATTCAGGTGAAGAGGATGGGCCACTTCCTGGGCAAAGGTCTGCTGACCACCCACGGAGAGGCCTGGCGCACGCAGCGGCGCCTTATCCAGAGGGGTTTCGAGCGAAAACAGCTTGAGGTTCTTTCGTCGATCATGCAGGACTCTCTGGCCGACTCGCTGCGGGAATTCGACCGGCAAGTGAGTCTCGGCCCTGTCGATATCTACCCCCAACTGATGAAAATGACCTTCTCGATGGTCGCCAAATCGCTGTTTGGCGCCCGGCTGAAGGATGAAGACATTGACCTCGTCAGCCATACCATCTCGACTGTCCAGGAATTTATTGTTCGGCAAACGATTCAGCCTTACCTGAATCCCTGGTTTGCCGTCTCGGGCGACCTGCGCCGGCACGAAGAGATGCGCGCGCGCGCGGACGCAATTCTGCTCGAATACATCCGTAGTCGTCGCGGCCAGGAGCCCGGTCACGATCTGCTGCAGATCCTCATGGATGCCCGTTACAGCGATGGCCACGGCATGAGCGATGAACTGGTCTTGAGCGAGAGCATGCAGTTGCTGGTCGCCGGCCATGAAACCTCCTCGAATGCTCTCTCGTGGCTTCTCTACCTCTTGAGCTCGCGCCCGGATTGCCTGGAAAGACTACGCCAGGAGTTCCATACCGTTCTGGGCGAGGGACCGCTGTGCTTTGGCGACGTGCCCAAATTCGAATTCGGCACGCAAGTGATTCTGGAGGCGCTCCGCCTCTATCCGCCGTTCTGGATGGTCGACCGCATGGCTGTCGCCGACGACCGCATTGGGGATCTCATCATCGCCCGGGGATCGATGGTGATTGTGTTCATCCACGGCGCCCATCATGCGTCACGCTACTGGCCTGACCCGGAGAGTTTCGACCCGGAGCGATTCACCAAGGCGAATGAGAAACTGCATACGCCGTTTACCCATCTGCCCTTCGGAGCCGGCCCGCGGGGCTGCATCGGCGGGAACTACGCGATCCTCCAAATCCTCATGATTCTGAGCGAACTGCTGCGAAGATACGACCTTCAGCTAACGCCGGGACAGACGATCGAACCGCGCCCGATGGTGATCCTGCGACCGAAGAACGGTATTCGCATGACATTCACCCGGAAGATGGCACCGGACCTATGCCTCACCAACACGCCGTCGGTCCGGAATGGGCATGCGTCGTAACGCGGCCTCGTGGCAGGAGAGAAGCACCTCGTCTTCGATTTCGGTCCCGCCGGCAATATGCTAACGTCTTCTTACACCCCAGCTTCCACGCGACGTCCGGCGGATACGGTGCCTAGGGTGTCAAATGACGGCGCCCCCTGATCGAACGCGGGCCGCTCGAGGGCGGATGGGAATTCAAATTGCACTCAATCATCGCACCCACTACCGGTACGAGAAGGAGATATTCCTCGGGCCGCAGGTGATTCAGCTGCGCCCCGCGCCCCATTGTCGAGTCCCCATCCTCAACTACTCGCTCGATGTCACTCCAACGGAACATCTGCTGAACTGGCAGATGGATCCGCACTCCAATCGCCTCGCCCGTCTTATCTTTTCGAAGAAGACCAGTGAATTCGTGGTAGAGGTGAACCTCGTCGCTGATTTGTCTCCCATCAATCCCTTCGAGTTTTTCCTGGAACCTGGAGTCGAGGAGTACCCGTTCTCCTATGCACCGCGGTTATCCAGCGATCTTGAGCCTTACCGCTCGGTGAGTGCGCCCGGCCCGCGCCTGGAGGAGTTTCTTTCCGGTCTCCGGAACGAACGCTGCGGGACCATCACTTTCCTCTTGCAGTTGAATCGAAAGGTGCGCGACGAGATTGCCTATGGGACGAGACTCGCGCCAGGAGTTCAGACCAGCGAGGAGACTCTCGAGAAATGCTCGGGCTCGTGCCGCGATTCAGCATGGCTGCTGGTCGAGTGTTTGCGAAACCTGGGGATTGCAGCGCGATTTGTTTCCGGATATCTGATTCAACTCGCGACCGACGCCAACGATTCGGGAAGTCCCGGCGACGGTCCGAAGGCCGACTCGGCGGATCTGCATGCATGGGCGGAGGTGTACCTGCCCGGAGCGGGCTGGATTGGTCTCGATCCGACGTCGGGACTAGTTGCCGGCGAGGGCCACATCCCGCTGGTCTGCACTCCAACCGCCTCGCAAGCCGCGCCCATCGAAGGCACCGCGGAACTGCCCAGCACGGAGTTCAACTTCTCCATGACAGTGCGCCGTTTGAATGAAGCCCGTCGGCCGTCCAAACCCCTGTCTGACCAGGAGTGGCTGCGGGTCCGCGACGTTGCCGACGTCGTTGACTCGGAGCTGAAGGTACAGGACGTCCGCCTCACCATGGGCGGCGAGCCGACCTTCGTAGGCATCGACGAACCCGAGAGCCCGCAGTGGAATCTTGAAGCCCTCGGCGCCTTGAAGCGCCGTCGGGGGCTGGCTTTGATTCAGGGTCTCCGCGGGAGGATGGCGCCGGGAGCGTTGCTGCACTACGGACAGGGGAAATGGTATCCGGGTGAGTCCCTGCCGCGCTGGGCCATGAGCTGCTTCTGGCGCAGGGACGGCGTACCCATTTGGGAGGACTCCGGCCTCGTCGCCGACGAAGATCAGAATTATGGTTTTGGGGCGGCTGACTCTTTCAGGTTTATGGAAGCGCTCACGCGGCGCCTCCAGGTGAGCGCGGAGAACGTACTGCCCGCGTACGACCCGGAAGCTGGAACTCCGGCGGGTTACATTCTTCCCATTCGCCGCCGGCAACCGGAAGGCCGCCTGCGCTGGTCGAGTCAGCTCTGGTTCCCGCGTCCGGAGCGCCTCATCCTAACCCCCGGCGAATCGCCGATCGGCTTTCGCATACCCACCGAGTCGGTTCCCTGGGTCGCACCCGATGAGCTTGCATACGAGTTTGATCAGGCGCCATTTGCAGATCGGGCCAAGCTCCCATCTCGGGCGACGCGGCCCATGGAATTATTCGAGA
The DNA here is from genome assembly GCA_036489245.1 of Occallatibacter sp. Taxonomy (GTDB): domain Bacteria; phylum Acidobacteriota; class Terriglobia; order Terriglobales; family Acidobacteriaceae; genus Telmatobacter. The sequence goes on from DASXGD010000295.1 coordinate 16,642, forward strand.
CCGTTCCCAAGGCCGATCCGCTTCCCGCCGTCCTGCGTGCCCCCGATGAAGCGCCGGAGCTGATCCGCCCGTCGCTGTGCGTGCAGGCGCGGGAGGGCCGCATGCATGTGTTCCTGCCCTATGCATCGGTTCTCGCCGACTATCTCGACATGGTCGCCGCTGTCGAAGATACTTGCCGGTTTCTGAACATG
>DASXGD010000367.1:0-1557 GCA_036489245.1 Occallatibacter sp.
GACCTCTCTGCGATTCTCGCAGAAAAGCCACTTCATTGACCCTTGATTCTATTGACAAATAGAATACCTCTAGAGAGTGAATCTAGCGTAACTCCCCAAAGTAATGTCTCGGGGACCCCTACCCTCTTTTCCCAAAATGGCTATCACGCACATTTCGGTACGCGGTGCGCGCCAGCACAATCTTCAGGATATCAACGTCCGCATTCCACGCAACACGCTGACGGTGGTCACGGGATTGTCCGGCTCGGGCAAGAGTTCCCTGGCCTTCGACACCATTTACGCCGAGGGCCAACGGCGGTACGTGGAGACGCTGTCGGCCTACGCACGCCAGTTCCTCGACCAGATTGAGCGGCCCGACGTGGACTCCATCGAGGGCCTCAGCCCGGCCATCTCCATCGAGCAGAAAACCACCAGCCGCAGCCCGCGATCGACCGTGGGCACGATCACCGAGATCTATGACTACCTTCGGTTGCTGTACGCGTCCGTCGGCACGCCCCACTGCCCGAACTGCGGACGACCCATCACCCGCCAGACGGCAGAACAGATCGTTCAGCGCATCCTGCAACTGGGAACCGGCGAGCGCGTCACGGTGATGGCGCCCATGGTCCGCGGCCGCAAGGGCGAGTTCAAGGAAATGCTCGATCAGCTCGACCAGCAGGGCTTCCGGGCCCGGGTCGACGGCGAAATGCGCGACCTCTCCGAGCCCGTTCCCCTGGACCGGCGCAAGAACCACACCATCGAAGCCATCGTCGATCGCATCCTGTTGAAAGCCGACCCGGCTCCTCCGTTGATTCAGGCCGGTACGGCAAAGGCGGTCGACCACGAATCTCAGCAGGCCCCGGCGTCGGGCGGCGCCAAATCATCCGTCGAAAAGCGCCTCGACGCGGCCGTCTCCAAGGCTTTGCAGATGGCCAACGGGCTGGTGCTGGTAGGGATGTCAGGCGGAGAGGAACAGTTGTTTTCGTCCTCCATGGCCTGCCCCGATTGCGGCCTCGACGTGCCCAAGCTCGAACCGCGCAGCTTTTCGTTCAACTCCACCTTCGGAGCCTGCCCGGAATGCCACGGTCTCGGATCGCTGTATGACCTTGATCCCGCCAAGGTCATCACCGACTGGTCGAAGCCCTTGCTGGATGGAGGTCTGGGCCCCGGCTCGGCGTCGCAGTACCTCCTCAGGCTCATTCACCTGGCCGCCGAGCGCTACGACATCGATCTGAAGAAACCGTTCGAAGACCTGCCCGCCCGGCAGCAGCACATTCTGGTCTATGGGCCGCCCAAAAACGAAACCTCGCGCACCGGTTTCCACGGCATTCTCAGCTACCTGCGCGATTCCATTGAGGAAGCGCGCAGCGACGGTTACCGCGATTACATGATGAACTTCATGTCGGCCACGCCGTGCCCGGTATGCCGCGGCAAACGCCTGCGCCCCGAATCGCTGGCAGTCAAGGTCGGCGGCCTCTCCATCGCCGACTTTACTTCCCTGCCCCTCAATCGCGCTCTGTCGGCGGCCATTAATCTCAAGTTCAACGCACGCGAAGCTCTGGTCGCCGAGCGCATTCG
>DASXGD010000399.1:0-13037 GCA_036489245.1 Occallatibacter sp.
ACCTGAAAAGAGGCGGATGAGCAAGGTACGAATCAACGATCTCGCACGCGAGATGGAAGTCAAGAGTCGGCAGATTCTTGACGTATTGGCGGAGCTCGGTCTGGGTGAAGGCAAGACGCACTCCAGTTCTCTGGAGGCGGATGAAGCCGAAAAAGTGCGCGCGCAATTTGAGCGCGGCAGCCGTGCGGCCGGTCACGGTAACACCGCAGCTTCCCGGGGGCAGCAGGCCATTCAGCCAAAGGTTGACCTCTCCCACATCTCAAAACCTGGTGATGCTCTGAAGGCCATCCTGGCCAAGAAGCAGGAAGACGAAGCCGCGGCGCGCCGCAGCCATGCCCCTGTGCGCTCCCCCGCCGCAGCTTCGCCGGCAGTGCAAGCCAAGCCTGCTCCGACTGCGGTAGCGGTGGCACACCCGCCCGCGGCCCCGGCGCGTCCGGAGCCACGGAAGATTGTTCCGCCTGTGCGCCAGGCGCCGCCGATTGTTTCCGTGCCGCCTTCATCGCCGGCGATCGCGTCACGGCCTCCGGCCACCCCGGTGGTTGCCAAGGCGCCAGCAGGCGTTGCGCCGTCCACGCGCCCCGCGGTCACCATCGTTCCTCCGGGTGGAGTCACGGTGGTCAAGCCGCCGACGGCTCCGCCGGCGCCGCCGCGCGCGGTTGAGGCACCCGTCGCGGCCAAACCGGCAGCAGCTTCAGCTCCTCAAACGCACGTTCCCGCGCCGCCTGCGCCAGCGGCGGCCGCCCCGGCCCCCGTTGCGGCGGTAACACCCGCTGCTCCCGGGCCTGTCGCTTCAGTTGCGCCGGCTCCCGGGGCTGTGGAAGTGCCTCCTCCGGCTCCTGCGGCCGTGTCCCTGCCAGTTCAGGAGCAAGCTCCGCCAGTGGCCCCGACACCATCACCGGCAGAAGTGCCGGTGATGGCCGCTGCCGCTGCCCCGGCGGCTGTGCCGGCTGCGCCTCCGGCGGCGGCCGAGCGCTCGCAGCCCGAACCGGTTACGCCGTCCGCGCCTCCACCGCGGCGGGTCGTCATGCCCCAGACAGGTCCGCGGCCAGTCTATAAAGCTCCAGTGATCGTTCCGGCGGCCGCTGCTCCCCCATCGGGTGTTTCGGCTGGTGCGGGAGCCGGCATTCAACGCGGACGGCCGATTTTTGACCGCAGGCCCGCGGGCGCTCCCGGCGGCGGTTTTCAACGCGCACCGGGCGGCGCGCCGGGCCAGGGACCATTCCCCGGCGGTCCGCGGCCCAAGCACCCGACGCGATCCGATCCACGCGGCTTCACCCCCGGCGCTCCCGGCGCACCGGCTGGCCGTCCCGGCTTCGGTCCGCGGCCCGGCTTTGGCGCGCCCCGTCCCGGCTTCGGCCCCCGTCCAGGCGGATTCGGCCCCGGCGGTGCGGCACCCACGGCCCCGACGGAGGCCCCGCGCGCACAACGCGCCAGCGCGGCCAGAGGTCGCGGCGGGCGCCAGCAATACCCCAAGACAAAGGAAGGCCCGATGAAGGGCTTTGTGCCGCCGCAGCGTTTCGGCGTCGGCGCCAACTTCACCACTGAGCCGTTGCCCATTACCCGCGAAATCACCGTAACTGAGGGCATCAGCGTCAAGGACCTCGCAGAGAAGATTGGAATCCGCGCCAAGGACCTGATCGCCGCGCTCCTGATGCGGGGGATCTTCGTAACCGTCAACCAGTCCCTCGACGCCGAGATGGTGAAGGACGTCGCCGCCAAGTTCGGCACCGGCGCCACGGTCATCAGCTACGAAGAGGAGCTGGCCAATCAGGCCATCGAAGAAGTACTCGAAGCGCCCAATTCCGACGAGCTCGAAGTTCCGCGCGCTCCGGTCGTGACCGTGATGGGCCACGTCGACCACGGCAAGACTTCGCTGCTCGACGCCATTCGCGAAACCGACGTCGCGGCCGGCGAAGCCGGAGGAATCACCCAGCATATCGGCGCCTACAAGGTCCGCTTTGCCAAGGAGGGTTCCCCGGCTTCGGGCCGCGAGATCGTCTTCCTGGATACCCCGGGCCACGAGGCGTTTACCCGTATGCGAGCCCGCGGCGCCAAGGTCACCGACATCGTGGTCATCGTGGTCGCGGCGGACGATGGCGTCATGCCCCAGACGCTCGAGGCGATCGATCACGCCAAGGCTGCCGAGGTTCCGATCATCGTGGCCGTAAACAAGATCGACAAACCGGGCGCCAACCCGGACCGGGTCAAGAAGCAGTTGGCTGATCGCGGCCTGGTTCCGGAAGAGTGGGCGGCAGGCGGCGAGGGCACCGTGTTCGTGGAGGTCTCGGCCAAGAAGCGGCAGAACCTCGACCTGCTTCTCGAAATGATCTGCCTGGTTTCCGACATCAAGGCGCCCAAAGCAACGCCGGGACGCAAGGCCGTGGGCTCGGTGCTCGAAGCCAAGCTCGATCGGGGGCGCGGCGCCGTGGCGACCGTGCTGGTGCAGGACGGAACCCTGAAGCTTAATGACAGCTACATTGTGGGGAACACCTTTGGCAAGGTGAGGGCCATGTTCGACGACCGCGGGCGGCCGCTCGAGGAAGCCGGCCCGTCAACGCCGATCGAAGTGCTGGGACTCGAAGCCATGCCGGACTCGGGCGACACCTTCCTGGTGGTAGCCGATCGCGACAAGGCAAAGGGGATCGCGCAGTACCGCAAAATGAAGGAACGCGAATCCCAGCTGGCCAAGAGCTCGCGCGTCTCGCTCGAAGGACTGGCCGAGCAGATCCGCCAGGCCGGCGTGAAGGACCTGGCCCTGATCATCAAAGGCGATGTGACAGGCTCAGTGGAAGTGCTGGCGGACTCGCTGGCCAAGATGTCCACCGAAAAGGTGCGCATCAAGGTCATCCACTCGGGTGTTGGTTCGATCACCGAGAGCGATGTGCTGCTGGCCACCGCCTCCAACGCCATCATCATCGGCTTCAATGTGCGCCCCGAGCGCAAGGCCGCTGAACTGGCACAACAGGAAGATGTGGAGATCCGCCTGCACTCCATCATTTACGAGTTGCAGGACGAGATGCACCTGGCCATGATGGGCCTGCTCGAACCTACGTTCAAAGAGAACTACGTGGGCCGTGCGGAAGTCATCAATGTCTTCCGCATTCCCAAGGTGGGCACGATCGCCGGATGCCGGGTGCAGGATGGCGTGATCCGCCGCGACGCGGAAGTCAAGGTCCTGCGCGGTGGGGAACAGGTCTTCAAAGGCAAGATCGGCTCTCTGAAGCGCTTCAAGGACGATGCCCGCGAAGTAACCAACGGCATGGAGTGCGGCATCGGGATCAATGGCTTCAGTGACATCAAGGAAGGCGACATCCTCGAGGCGTTCTCGACGGAGAAGATGGCTGCCGACCTGGGGGCGCTGACGTCGGCCAAAGCGTAAGGCTCGCTGGAAACCAACAAAACGGCCCGCTTCTCTTGAAAAGGAGCGGGCCATTTTTGCGGGAACATGGTGCTTGTTCTTCCCTCGCCCCTTCCGCCGCAAAAAGATGAGTTGTTATCCCGAACGAAGCGTTTTTGCAGAGTGAACCAGTTGCTTTCTTGGTACTTCCGGTGGATCTATCCTCTTCTTGACTCCTCAGGGCTCATCCGTTTCGACCCCATTTTCCCGCATCCAAATCTTTGAGGTGAATTGGGATGCGTGAAAGAATCGCCCTGGCGCTCGTGTTGACCGGGCTCTTCGCATTTGCAACGGGTTGCAAGAAACAAGTCGATCAGGCGGAGTTCAAATCCGCGATCAACAAGTCTTTCGTCGGCCGGCACGAATGCGTCTGGCCCGAACCAATCAAATTGCCTGCTCAGACCGACCCGTCCAAAGACGAGAAGACCCGCGACTTCGACGCCCTCACCGATGCCGGGCTTCTCATTCGTGAGTCCGCGGAAAAGAAGCGGTTTCTCGTCGGTTCCAAACCGGTCAATAACTACAACCTCTCCGACAAGGGACACTCTGCCTGGACTCCCGACGCTAACCAACCCGGTTACGGCAACTTCTGCTTCGGCCACTTCAACGTCACTGCTATCGACAACGCCACCCCCAACGATTCCTCCAACCCTACGCAGTACACCGTCAGCTACCGCTACGAGGTTGAAGGCATCCCCGACTGGGCCCGCACTCCCGAATCGATGAGGACCTTTCGGAAGATCGCTGCGGACACATCCATCGAGTCAGCTACCGCCACGCTGGTCAAGAGCACGGACGGAGGCTGGGCTGTCGCACCTCCCCAACCCGCCCAATAGCGAATGGGAGAGTCGATCCCCGATGACCAACAGGAAGTCACTCCAATTTTGGGTGAGTTCCTATTGCCACAATCCACTCGGAACTCTGTCAGTGAGCGCCTCGCTCTAATATTGTCAATCGAACCACGGGGATCGGATCGATCCTGTGCTTTGATGTTCGCAATGGCCGGCTGCAGTCACTCGGCCTTCAGGGCGTCTACAGGATTGATAGCAGTCACGCGACTGGCCGGCAAATAGCTCGCAACTGCGGCTGCCGCTCCGAGAATGAGCGGTACAGAAGCGAAGCTCAGCGGATCCAGCGTGCTGACGCCGAACAGCAGTGCAGTCATCAGGCGGGCAACTGCGGCGGCAGTTCCCAGGCCGATCACGATGCCGATCCCTGCCAGAGCCAAAGCGGATCGCACGAACAACCAGCGCAGTTCGCTCTTCTGGGCGCCGAGGGCCATGCGAATGCCGATTTCGCGCGTGCGTTGCGAGACTGTGTAGGAGATCACTCCGTAGATGCCGATAAGGCTGAGCGCCAGGGCCATTGTGCCGGCAATCGTCAGCATGACGAGCGTGAACGAAGTGCGCGCCATCGAGCGGTTGTAGATCTCGCCCAATGTCTGCATCGACGCCACTGGAAGGTCGCCATTCACTTGCCACACTGCCTGCTGAATCTCGCTGCGCAGGCTCTCAGTTCCCGCCCGGGCGCTATGAACAACAAAGGTCACTTCGCGCTCGGTGTCTATTGAGTTGTTTGCCCAAGGCAACTTCACCATGACAGGCCAGTACACGGTCGCCGGGACCTCTTCATCCACGCCATTCTGGTGCACGTCCTTAGCCACTCCGACGACCTCAACCCAGGACTGGGCCGGCATAATTCTGAAATGCTTGCCAATGGCCGCTTGCGCCGAACCCCAGGACTCCCGCGCCAGGTTCTCTGAGACGATTCCTACCGGCCGCAGCCCGTAGATGTCGTCCCACGAGTAATCGCGACCGGCAACCAGGCGCGTTCCCTGGCTGTGAAAGTATCCAGGCGAGATGTAGTTGAACAAGCGCATCGGCGCACTTCCCGCGCGTTCGTTCTTGCCCTCGATGAAAATGTTGTTCCAGGCCGGCTCGATCCCGTCCATGGGCACGTTCCGCGCAAACCCCACAGAGTCTACGCCGGGAATAGCATCCAACCTGCCACCAATGTTGTTCTCAACGCGCATGGTCATCTGTGCATCGGGAATAAGTTGCTTCGGAATCGCGATACGCATTGTTTGCACATGGTCCGCATCGGCAAAGCCGGGATCTACGCCGCGAAGCGCCACTAGTGTGCGGATCATGAGCACGGCGCTGATCAGCAGCACCATGGCCATTGCCACTTGCGCAATCACCAGCAGATTGCGCCCGCGCTGCCTTTCGCGGCTTGTGCTCGCTGTTCGTCCCGCGGAGGCGTGCGCCAGCGATACGGACGGCCGCATCGGCTTGAGTGCCGCGATCGATCCGAACAAAAGCGCGGAAATCAGTGAAAGCCCGAGCGTGAATGCAATCGAGCGCGCGTCGAGGTAGATCTCGTTCAGGCGTGGAAGGCTCGAAGGGCCTATCGCTGCAAGCAACCGCAGTCCCGCCTCCGCGATCCCAATGCCGATCGCGCCTCCGATCAGCGCAAGCAATACACACTCGCTCAGCACCGTGCGTGCAATGCGCGCTCGCCCAGCGCCCAGTGCAGCGCGAACCACCAGTTCCAGCTGGCGCTTCTCCGCGTTCACGAGCAGCAGGTTTGCCACGTTGGTGCAGGCGATCAGCATTACCACGCCGATGGTGCCCATGACCACCCACAGTACGCTGCCAACGCTGCCCAGCACTTCCTGCTTCATGGGACGAATGGCGCCCCCGATCTTCCACGTCTCGTAGAAGTGCGGGTCGCCGCCATCGCCATTCGTCCATGAATCCATCCAGGTATTGAGCAGGCGCGCGATGTCGGCGTCGGCTTGCGCAATCGAAACTCTCGGCTTCAGGCGGCCAATGCCGTTGTATCCGAAGCCGGCCAGGATCTGGTGCCTCGGATCGAAGGCCAGCGGGATAAGCAGGTCGAAGTCCTGATTCACGACCTCAAAGCCTCGCGGCATCACGCCGACGATCTCCCGCGTCTGGGAATCGATTTGGATATTTCTTCCGATCACCGATGGGTCGCCGCCAAAACGCCGCTGCCAGTAACCGAAACTCAGCATCACCACCTCGTGGCTGCGCGGAACCTGGTCGGCCGGCGAAATCCATCGCCCGGCCGCGGGCGGAACATTCAGCGCCTGCAGCACCCCGTCACTGATGTACGTTGTGTGCACCTCTTCGGGTTGCGCGATCCCCGTGACGTTGGCTGTTCCAGAAACCCAAACGCCGATGGACTGAAATGTGCGGTTGTGTTCAGCGAAGGTCAAATACATTGACGGCGAAAGGCGTAACCCTTCGGCGAAGTTGGCCAGGCCGGCTGCTCCCGGAGCGTGCAGCCATACCGACATCAGTTGTTCGGCCTGGGGATAGGGCAGCGGCTTAAGCAGAACGCTGTCGAGGACGGTAAACACAGCGGTGTTGGCGCCGATGCCGATTGCCAGCGTGAGAAGAACGGTGATGGCGAATCCGGGCGATTTGCGCAGACGGCGCAAGGCGAGCTTCAGGTCGGCCAATAGGGATTCGAGCCTCGACCATTGCCAGACCTCGCGGCTTCGTGTCTCGACAAGGGCCGGATTCCCGAAAGCCCGAAGGGCTGCGTGGCGCGCTTCAGTGCGTGAGAGATTCTCATGGCGCATGAGCTGCTCGGTCCTCTCTTCGATATGCTCGTATACTTCTTCGGCCAATTCGTCGTAGAGACGCCGGCGGCGGAATATTCGATCCAACCAGCTCATCGCGCAGACCTCCTAACGAGTTTGGGCGCGCCTCGTGGCGAGTACCATCTGGATGCCTTCCAACATGCGGTCGAAACTGGAGATCTCGTGCTCGAGGTGGCTTAAACCGGATTTGGTGATCTGGTAGACGCGCACTCGACGGTTGGTCGACGACGAAATCGTCCACTCGGCTCTGACGAGTTTGGCCTTCAGCATGCGCTGCAGGGCCGGATACAGTGAACCCTCTTCAACCTGAAGCAGGTTGTTGGAGCGCTGTTGGATGTGCTGAACCAGAGCATATCCGTGTGCAGGCTGGCGTCGGAGCGATTCGAGAATCATCATCTCCAGAGCTCCGGGAAACAGGTCACGCGATGTGTTTTCCTTGATTTGCATAAGGCATTGTCAAAACATGCCTAGAGTAACCAAGTAACGGTCCAGTGTCAAGACGTTCACAAAGCGCAGGTTTAGACTTTTTCGGACAATTATCGTCTTCGAGTGCGATAAATCGTCGAACGCTTACCGAGAACTCAAGGGCAGATGTCGCCGGGCCGGGGAGGATCACCGCCTGACCGGAAATTGCCTTCAGGCAAGCTCGTTACTCGTATCGCAGCGCTACCGATGGGTCCACTTGCATCGCCCGCCGAGCCGGCAGGTAGCAGGCCAGCATCACGACAACCGCCAATCCAACGGCCACGCCTGCCAGGGTCACTGGATCGTTCGCGCCGATGCCATAGAGCAGCGGCGAGAGCAGGCGTCCCGCCGCGCATGCGGCAGCGAGGCCGATGCCCAGGCCGACCATGGTGACATAGAGCCCCTGGCGCATCACCAGCTTCATCACGTCGGTTCGTCGCGCTCCCAGCGCCATGCGCACTCCGATTTCGTGCGTTCGCTGCGACACCACGTAGGCGATGACCCCGAACAATCCGATGGCGGTGAGAACAACGGCCAAAACCCCGGATGCCCCGAGCAGCAGGCCGGTGGTGCGGGCCGGGAAGAGCGGCAATGCCATGTATTCTTCTATGGTCTGCACATCGGTTGCGGCCATCATCGGATCCACGACCTGCACCTCGTGGCGCAATGCCTCCAGCACCGATCGGGAATCGCCCGATGTGCGTATCACGATGGTTCTGCGGGGCGGCATCTGCCCCCGGAACACCACGCGTATCGGCTCTTCCCCGAGGGACCGGTATTTACCGTCTTTCACGACACCGATCACTTCACTGCTTTTCTTTTCACCGCCAAACGCGATCCTTTGCCCGATGGGATCCTGGCCGGGCCAGAGCTTTCGCGCCAATGCCTCGTTGATCATGGCAGCGCCCGGCGCTTCGTCGTCGCACTCTTTCTGGGTAAAGTCCCGGCCGCGCAGCAGCGGGACGCCCATGGTGGAAAAGTATCTTGGGCCCACCCGAAATACGTCGGTTGGAATCTGATCGGAGTCTTTGCCGAAGGGCCTTCCGACCGATGTCTGTTCCCGCGAAGTACCAAGAGGCAGATGACCCACATAACTGGCCGCGGTTACGTTGGGCAGGGCGCGGACGTGGTCCAGCATCTGGCGGTAGAAGTAGGCAATTTTTTCCGGCGAATAACCAAGCGCTTCCGGGTCGAGCGTAGCCACCGCGATATGCCGGGTGTCGAATCCGGGATCGATGGAGTTGGCATGCATCAGGCTGCGCACGCAAAGGGTCGCGCAGGCCAACAGCACTACGCAGGTCGCGATCTCGCCCACCAGCAGCAGGCTGCGCAGCCGCGACTTGCGGAGGCCCGCGCTCTTGGTTTCTTCTTTCAGCACCGGGGCTGCCTCGACCCGGGCACAGCGCAGTGCGGGTACGATTCCGAAGATCACACCGGTGGCAAGTGAAACCAGCACGGCGAACAACAGCACGCGCCAATCGAGCGGAACCTCAAGTGTCAGGGGCAGGCTTGGCGGCGTCAGCCCTAGCAGGAGCCGCGCCAGCCACCACGAAAGCAGCACTCCCGCCATCCCCGCAATCGAGGAAAGCAGCAGGCTCTCCACGAGGATCTGGCGGATGAGCCGTGCTCGACCCGCTCCCAGCGCCGAACGGATCGCCATCTCGCGAGCCCTACTGGTGGCTCGCGCGAGTAACAGACTGGCCGCATTGGTGCACGCGATCAGCAGGACGAGAGTAAACACAGCCATCAGCAGCCCGGTGAAGGCTCGCACGTAACCCCGGTAAGGCCCAGGCACCAGCGTCGCTGCATACACCACTGCGTCCAGACTCTTGTTGGTGTCGGGATGGTCCGTTTCCGGATGCGCCAGGACGTGCATTTCTGCCTGCGCCTTGACCGCGTCTACGCCCGATTTCATCCGTCCGACAACAATCAGCCAGTAGCCATGCCGGTCGGTCAGTCGACCCTTGTCGTGCGTGAATTGCTCCTGCGCCGTTATGGGAGCCCAGAAATCAGGTTCGGTGGCCACCACCAATCCAGCAAACCCGGCAGGCGCAATGCCAATGACAGTGAAAGTGGCGCCGTTGAACACCAGGGTTCGTCCCACAACCGAGGGGTCAGATCCGAGTTGCCGCTCCCAGAAGGAATGGCTCAGCACCACGACCGATCGCGGGGAGCCCAGTTGGTCGTCGGCGTTCGAGATCGTGCGACCCAATGCGGCAGGTACGCCCAGCAACGAAAAGAAGTTTCCCGACACAAGCTGCCCCTGGATCACCTGCCCTTCTCCGGAGCGATTCCAGATGGCGCGCGTGCCATCGCCGTCAAACGCGACCAGGCCTTCCAGAGAACGGGTGCGGTCGCGGTAATCGGCGTAGTCGGGGTAGGTGAATGGAAGGTAGCTCTGCACGCCGGTCGATTCCCGGTTGTGCAGCCATATCTCAAGCAATCTGCCGGTTGCTTTCACTCCCGCGGGCGGCCGAAGCAGGAGTGCGTTGACAAAGCTGAACACGGCCGCGTTCATCGCAATACCGAGTGCCAGGGCAACCACCACCGCGGCGTTGGAGCCGGGCTTTTTCATGATCATGCGCATTCCAAAGCGGATGTCACCCCAGATCTCGGCCGGTGAAAGAAAACTGCGCTGGGCGCGTTGCCGTTCCTTAAGCATGGTGACGTTGCCGAACTGTTTCCTCGCGGCGTGGTTCGCGTCCTGCGCCGACATGCCCTGGCGAACATACCGGTCCTTTAGCAGGTTGAGGTGGTCCTGAATTTCCCCATCGAGATCCTGGTCCTCCCGTCCCTGCATGAACAATCCCCGCGTCTTTGCCGCCCATAACCGCAAGATCCGCATGGCCTCACCCCTGCCTTTCGAGCCGCAGCACCCGACCGATTACGCCCGCGATCCGCTCCCAGTTCTCCGTCTCGAGTGCGAGTTGTTTCAGCCCGAGTTTGGTAATCGAATAGAAGCGTGCTTTGCGATTGTTTCGGAAACGCCCCATGAAGACGCGATCCAGCCTTGCTGCTGGAGGCGAAGAAGAGATGTGTAGACCGTACCTTCGTTCAGTTGCAAAACTTCCTCGTTCACCTGCTCGATTCGGCGCGCGATTCCGAAACCATGCAGCGGTCCCAGCGCGTAGAGGGTCTTCAAAACCATCAGGTCGAGAGTTCCCTGCAGCACGTCGGATTTCTTATCGGCCACCTTGCTCTCCTTTGGGCATGCCAAAGAGCGTATACCTCATTCCTTTGCAATGTCCATAGGAAAATTTCACGGTTCACAAAGCCAATGAACCGCGGAGAGAATGAGAGCGTCTTGTTCCGGTGGCCACGAACGCAAAGGCATTTTGCTGTTGCGATCGTCTGCCCCCCTGGCCGAGCTGATTGGAAAATATCCGAACACCTGGCCCTTCCCTCCCGTCTTAGGGTGTGAACAAACAAGTTGAACCAGCCCCTGCGGTACGGCGGCCCATGCGGCCCGGAGGGGTACACGGGGAGCGGACACGTCTTGACCACCGATGAAGAGGCGGAGTTCACGGCGCTGGTCGCACGCCAGTCGCGCTTCGTCTTCCGTGTGGCCTATGGCGTTCTGCTCAATGCACACGACGCTGAAGACGCGGTGCAGGAGACCTTCTTGAAGATTTATCGCAATGGCGGATGGCGGCATGTCGAGAATGAACGCGCGTTCCTGGCCCGGGTGGCGTGGCGCGCGGCGGTCGACCGGCGGCGGACGATCCGGCCTGAGGGGCCGATTCCTGACCTGGAGGAGACTCCGCAGGCGCCGCTCCAACTGGTCTCGCCGCACCCCGGCCCCGAACTTGCGATGGTTGCGGCCAACCAGCACGGGCTGGTGCATTCCATGATCCACGCGCTTCCCGAAGAACTGCGGCTGCCACTTGTGCTCTCGGCCTCCGACGAGCTTACTTCACGCGAAATCGCAACGATCCTCGGCATTCCCGAGGGCACGGTCCGTACCCGCCTGCAGCGCGCCCGCCAAGTGCTGCGCGAACGAATCGCCAACCTTCAGGCCCGCAAACAGGAGACGCATTATGCGTGAAAAAGACGATCTCGATCTCCTGATAGACTCGGCTCTCGCTACCTACGCCGATCCCGGCCCGGACTCCGGGCTTGAGGATCGAGTGCTTGTCACGCTGGCAGCGGTGCGTACCGCTACCCCGAGGTTACCCGGAGGCGGGCGAAGGGGTTGGCTTCCCTGGGCCGTCGCTATCCCGATTGCGGCCGGTCTGCTGTTTCTCTGGCTTTCGCCGAGAAGGGACCAACCCGTCCCGGCTTCAAAACCGCAAGAAGCCCATGTGAGCGCTCGAACGGCCATCGCGCCTCATGCTGAGCCGTCGAGCGAAGTCCGGCCTGGGATCACGCACAGGCACGCGGTTCGCGCCACACAGCCGGCGGCACCGGTTCAAACGGCGCAGGCTGACCCGCTTCCCAAGCTCGATGTATTTCCGACTCCGCGGCCGCTGACGGCAGAAGAACGCGCGCTGGTCGTGGCGGTAACGCAGACTCCGCTGCCGGCGCAGGAAGCACTGATTGAGGCGGAGAGCCTGGAACACCAACCGGTCCGGATTGCCGAAATTCAGATTCCCCCGCTCGAACCGCCCGTTCAGGGCCAACCCTAAGGAGACTCCATGCACAAGAACATCATTGTTTGCTGCCTGCTGTTACTCGCCCCGGCATTGACCGTGCACGCCCGTGCCCAGGACACCGCGAAGGCTCCGGAGGCCGCCAAAGCCCCCGAGACCAAGGCTCATTACTACCGTCTCGAATTCGTGATCCAGGAACTGGGGTCGGACAACAAGCCCACCAACAGCCGAACCTATTCCACTACCGTGAGCACTGGCCGTACCGACCACTATGGCGCGATCCGCACCGGGTCACGGGTTCCGATCATTACCGGCGCGCTCCACGGGCCTACCGGCACGAGCGAGAGCAAACTGGAGTTCCAGTACCAATATCTGGATGTGGGGGTGAGCATCGACACGGAGAATGTGCATGAAAATGACGGGCAATTGTCTATGCTCGTGAAGGCGGAAGTCAGCGCCCTGGCCGACCCAACACACTCTTCTCCGTCCGAATTGCCCAATGATCCCGTCATCCACCAGAACTCGTGGCAGGCATCCGTGCTCATTCCCATCGGCAAACGGACGGTCGTTTTCTCCTCCGACGCCCTCGAAAACAAAGGCGGAATGCAACTCTCCATCACTGCAACCCGGCTCGATTGATCGCAGGCGCCGCCTTTCTGTTTCGGCAAGGGCTGTACGGTATTCTGGCAGCATCATGTCTGATCTGGGAGCGCTTGATCCCATTCGCCTTACCCGCGAATTGGTGGAAATCGAATCGACCACCTATTACGAGGGCGCGGTGGGGGATTTTCTGGCTGCGTTTCTTGAGGACTGCGGCTGGGAGGTAGAAAAGACTCCGGTACCGCAGCCGCCCGAGAGCCGCACCGCCGGGGATCGCTGGAACGTTTATGCGGGAACCAGGGGGCAACAGCCGGATCTGGTGTTTTCGACGCACCTGGACACGGTCCCTCCGCAT
>DASXGD010000453.1:0-1515 GCA_036489245.1 Occallatibacter sp.
ATGGACGAACAACAAGACCAGAGCCATGAAACACCGACTGCGGCCCAGACGCTTGAACGTCAACGTGGCTTCAGTCCGTTCGACTTGATGCACATTTTGCTGACGCTGGCGATCAGCATGGAAGTCGCAGGTCGGATAGGCAAGAGGTTCGGGTGGTGGGGGCTACTCGCTTTCGTAATTACAGCGGTGTTTACGCTCACTGCCCTGGGCTTTGCCAGGATCGGCTTGGGGGTTTGTATCGATGCCGCTGTCCGAAAGTATGGCCAGGGCAACCGTGATCTTCCACCGCCGACGCTTTAAGCACCCCATCACATTTCTCGGCACCACCCCCCGTGAAGCGGCCGCGAAATTGACATGACCCGCGACTCGGCTCTTCCTCCCGCCTCCCCGGCCGCCGGGGTACCTCTGTTCGTGTCAACTCCGGGCATGTGGTTTTTGCGTGTGGACGAAGAAGTGGGGATTACCGGCAGGTTGACCCCGGAGTGGACACGCGGACCGAGGGAGTTCGCCCCGGCTGCGAACGTATCGACAGATGGCGGGTGAACTTTGAAAGACGCCTTTTTGGGACGTGTCAGGTGTCGCACCGACTCTTCCGCGCTCGTTATACGCGATCCTGCGAGGTCGTTTTCGCTGGCCAGGCCGGTTTTTGGAGTGAACTGACCGTTCTGCGTCGTTGTTGGCACGCGGGGCGCAGCGCGATCGCCAGCCCCCCGGATCGTTGGGGAAGGCCGCAAACGGAGGCATCGGGCAGGCCGGATTGCGGCTGGGGGTCCCGAACGAGCCGGGGGGCATTCCACGTAGTCAGGTCAGGAACGTCTCCGGAACCGCGCGCCGTGAGGGCCTCATTTGCTCTCGCGCGCGGCCTCCTTCTGCGGGCGATGAACCGGGACGACGTGCGCCTGCTGCAAGCCGTCGATGAAGTCGTTCAGTTTCAACTCGGCCAGATGCCGCAGTTCTCCCGCGGGCGCGGGACGTGCCGCGGGAACCTGCTCGCTGGCGTAGACCTCCGGCAAGGGCTTGATCCTGTGGCTCGGGCCGGGAAGTCTTGCCGGGGACTTCTTTGTTCCCGGCGCAGACCCGGTGCGGCGTTTCTCCCCCGTCGCCTGGACCCGCAGTTTCCGCAACTTATTTTCCGTGGCTTGCGGCAGGGCGTAGCGGTAGGGCTCCCTCCTGGTGAGCAGATGCCAGGCCAACAGCACCAGCTTGTGGGCCACGGCCACCACGGCGACGTTGCGCGGCTTGCGTTTCCTGAGGCGGCGGAAGAAGTGGCCCAATGGTCCCGGATGGGCGCGCACCGCGTGCGCCGATTGGACCAGCATCCGGCGCGTGTCGCAGCGCCCTTGCTTGGTGATCGGCCCGTGATAACAGTGGCTGGCCGATTGTCTGGTACTGGGGACCAGTCCCAGATAACTGGCCAGCGCGTCGGCGTCGCGGAACCGCGTGATGTCGCCGATCGCCGCCAACAACGATTGCGCCGTGTGCCGGCTGACGCCGGGCAGGGTCATCAGGAGTTTC
>DASXGD010000469.1:0-10365 GCA_036489245.1 Occallatibacter sp.
CCAGTTTGAAAATTCCCCCCACGTATTCCTCGTTGGTGAGAATGTTGGCGGTGATGATCGGCTCGCGGATCTTTTCGATACTCTGCGGCTCCGGCCACCGCGACGGATTGTCGACCTCGGCCACAGTCCCGTCGGTCAGGGTGAAGTGGTACCGCACGCCCGGCGCCGTGGTAATCAGGTCCAGCTCGTACTCGCGCTCCAGGCGCTCCTGGATGATCTCCATGTGCAGCAGGCCCAGGAAGCCGCAGCGAAACCCGAATCCCAATGCCACAGAGCTTTCGGGCTCAAAGAAAAACGAGGAATCGTTCAGACGCAGTTTTTCCAGCGCGTCGCGCAACAGCGTATGCTCGTGCGAATCGACCGTGTAGAGCCCGGAAAACACCATCGGCTTGATGTCTTCGAATCCCGGCAGCGCCGCCGCGGCCGGCCGAAGGTCGTCTATGACGGTATCGCCGATCTTGGTGTCGCCCACGTTCTTGATCGTGGCGGCAAAAAAGCCCACCTCGCCGGCGCGCAGTTCTGCAATCTCCACCGGCTTCGGCATCAGCACGCCCATGGATTCAACCTCGAACGCTTTGCCGTTCGACATCAGCCGGATCCGCTGCCCCTTGCGCAGCACGCCCTGCATCACCCGCACCAGCACGATGACGCCGCGATACGCATCGAACCACGAGTCGAAGATCAGCGCCTGCAGAGGCGCCTCGGGATCGCCCTTGGGCGGAGGAAGGCGATGCACGATCGCCTCCAGCACGTCCTCCACACCCTGGCCGGTCTTGGCGCTCACCGGGATGGCATCCGTCGCATCCAACCCCACTGCCTTTTCAATGGCTTCCTGCGTGCGCAGGATATCGGCCGACGGCAGATCGATCTTGTTGATCACCGGGATCACTTCCAGGCCGTGATGAATCGCAAGGTAGGCGTTGGCGAGGGTCTGCGCTTCCACTCCCTGGCTCGCGTCCACCACCAGCAGCGCGCCCTCGCAAGAGGAGAGGGCACGAGACACTTCGTAGCTGAAGTCCACATGCCCGGGCGTATCGATCAGGTTCAGCTGGTAGGTGTTGCCGTCCCTGGCCTTGTACATCATGCGCACCGCGTGCGCTTTGATGGTGATCCCGCGCTCGCGCTCCAGGTCCATATCGTCCAGGATCTGGGCCTGCATCTCGCGTCCAGTCACCGATCCGGTCAATTCCAGAAGGCGGTCGCTGAGCGTCGACTTTCCATGGTCGATGTGGGCAATGATGGCGAAATTGCGTAGAAAACGAGCGTCCATTCAGAGTCGACGGGATGGGGTTTTGAGTCCTGCTCAAGCGCATCGCCGTGGCGAGCCCCCATGGCATAGCTTATCATCGGCATAGGGTCTTACACTTCAATCAGCGGGGGCCTCTCTGCCGCCGGTCGATCGCGGTTTGTCTACGCATGAGCTTTACTCGAAACTGTTGTATCGGCTGTGCTGCGCTTGCGATTTGGCTGGCCGGGTGCGGTCCCTCCAAAACCGCGAGTGTTCCCCCCAACGCAGCGCCCCAGGCCACCGCGCCTGCGTTACCCGCTCCCCCGCCCGCACCGGTCCCCGCGCAGCCCGCGCAACAGACGTTTCATCAGCAGCGCGTGCAGCAGATTATCGACCAGGTCGAGAAAGCCTACGCCAACGGAGAAGCAGCCTACCGCAAGGGCCACCTGCCGGAAGCCAAGGCGGAGTTCGACCGCGCCATTGACCTGATGCTCACCGGCGGCCTCGATATCAAGAGCGAGCCCAGGTTGCAGGACGAGTTCGACCGCATCGTCGACCAGGTTAATTCCCTCGAAATGGACGCCCTGAAACTGGGCAACGGTTTCACCCCCAACGTGGAACCCTCCCCCGCGGATGTAGCCAGCGACGTGACCTTCACGGTCGATCCCAACGTGGTGGCCAAGGCCCAGACCCAGCTCGCGACGACCAAGTCCGACCTGCCCCTGATGGTGAACGACTATGTGGCCGCATTCATCAACTTCTTCGCCAACTCGCAGAAGGGCCATAACACCCTGCTTCATTCGTTCCAGCGCTACGGGCGCTACAAGGCCATGATCGAGCGCGTAATGGCGGAAGAGGGCGTGCCCCACGATCTGATTTACCTGGCGGTGGCCGAGTCCAGCTTTCAACCGCGTGCGCTCAACGCCAAATCGCATGCCGGCGGCATGTGGCAATTCATGCCCTATGGCGACTATGGGCTCACGCGCAACGGCTATGTCGACGAGCGCTTCGACCCCGAAAAGTCCACCCGCGCCTACGCCCGGTACATGAAGTTTCTCTACGACCAGCTGGGAGACTGGTACCTTGCGATGGCGGCCTACGATTGGGGCGCCGGCAACGTGCAGCGGGCCGTGCAGAAGACCGGGTATGCCGACTTCTGGGAGCTCTACAAGCGCCACAACCTGCCCGGCGAGACCCAGAACTACGTGCCCGAAATCCTTGCCGCCATCATCATTGCCAATCACCCCACGCAATACGGCTTCGATGAAATCACCCTCGATCCTCCCGTGCTCACCGACACGGTCACGATCAACTACGCCGTCGATCTGCGCCTCGTCTCTGACCTTGTCGACGCGCCGGTCGACGAGCTGATGGCGTTGAACCCGAGTCTTCTGCGCATGGCAACTCCGCCCGAGACTGCGTTTGACCTGCATCTGCCCGCGGGCACCGCCCTGGTGTACGAGCAGCGCATCGCCGCCATTCCAGAAAGCAGGCGCACTGCCTGGCGCTATCACCGCGTGACCCCGGATGATTCCCTCGCATCGGTGGCGCATACCTATCACGTCACGGTCGCTGAACTGGCAGCTGCCAACCAGTTGCACGAAGACCAGAGCATGACAGGCATTGAAGCTCTCGTCGTACCGGTCGCGCCGGTCGCTGCGCCGTCCCTCCACACCCTGCTGTATACAACCCGTCGCGGGGACACGCTGGTCTCCATCGCCGATCGCTTCGGCGTCTCCCTCGACCAGCTGCGGCGCTGGAACAAGATTCCCAGTGGCATCAAAGTGGAAGCGGGACGACGCCTGCACGTGGCCGAGCCCGCGGCCATGCAGCGAACCAGCTCCAGTCACCGCCGCGGCGCAACATCATCACACAACGCGAAGCATGGAAGCGCGGGCTCTTCGACTGCTCGCGGCGGCGATCCGCCATCGGAGAAGCATAGCGCCTCACACAAGTCGCAGCCTGCGGCCGCGAAGAGCTACGCAAAGAAGCAAAAATAGTCAGGGGAGCCCGACTACATACTTGTGTTTTAGTGGCCATGCGTGCAAGCTATTGCTACAATGGCTTCCGCATGCGGAGTTCAATCAGCCGCAGCGCCAAGCAATCAAGCACAGCGCAAGCCGCTGGAGGCAACCTGATGGATGATGTGTACAAGATGTACGCGATGAGTGATGGCGAAGACAATGCTGAGCCCGCCGAAGTGGATCACGATGAAGACATGGACGACGAGGACGAAGAAGTAGAAACCTCCAGCGTGCTGACCTCTTCCGACGACGACGAGGGAGTGCCTGAAGAGACCTCCGTTGTAATCTCCGAGTCTCCCCAACCGAAGCCTGCCAGGAAGGCTCCCGCCAAAAAAGCAGCCAAGGCTCCCGCCCCAAAAGCAGTCGAGGCTCCTGCCAAAAAAGCAGTAGCCAAGAAGGCCGCGGCCCCTGCCAAGGCCGCCAAGAAGTCCGTCGCGAAGAAGAGCAGCGGCGGAGCAGCACCGAAGAAGGCCGCAGCGAAAAAGAAAGCCAAGGCAACCGCGAAACGAGGCAAACCGGTGGCAGCAAAGAAGGCAGCAAAGAAGGCGCCCGCCAAGAAGGCAGCGAAGAAGGCAGCAAAGAAGTCAGCTGCCAAAAAGGCAGTGAAGAAGGCAATTCACAAGAGAGTTTCAGCCAAGAAGGCGGCAAAGAAGGCAGCCAAGAAGGCTCCGGCAAAGAAGACGGCCGCCAAAAAGAAGAAGAAATAACTCTTCGATTCAAGAGTCAGGCAAGCAAAAGAGCCCGGCATGATGCCGGGCTTTTTTGCGCATTCGCACTAGCGGCTATTTCACTCTCAACTCCCCGCCAGGGGGGCATTGAGCTGTTCGAAATGGTGGAAGTGGTGCCATGTGTAATTCTCGATCAGGTAGCGCAGCGTCACAGGGGCATCCGTGCCCACCGTGCAGAGCGCTTTCATTCGCTCCTCCGGAATACGCTCCACGACGCCCATGAGGATGTCGTTTTCTACCTTCCACCACTCCACCAGTGTCTTCCACGACAGGTGCGCATAGCCGTGTGCCGCCAACCAGGCATCCTGATCATACGAGGGGCCGGCGTAGGAACCGTCGATCGCGGCCCGCACAAATCGTTGCCGGTTGTTTGTGGCTGAATCCAGAAGATGCCCCAGGATCTGCTTGCGCGCCCAGCCGCCCTCGCGCCACGCCACATTGGCCAGATCGGCCGGCACCTCATCCAACAGTTCGCGCAGTTCGTGAATGTCGCCGCAAAATGCCTTCGCCACCGCTGTCGACATGGGTTCTTCCTCGTCTGTGAACGACCTTGTCTGCCGCACGCAACCGGTCCCGCCGTACGCAAATGCGGCCCCGTCACCGGGGCCGCGTCGCTTCCTTGTACTCTTCGGGTTATTTCTTCTGTTCCGCCAACTCCGCCAATACCTCTTCGGAATGGTGGGAGGGATCGACCTTGGTCCAGACCTTGACGATCTTGCCCTGGGGGTCGATCAGGAAGGTGTTGCGCTGGGCAATGGTCATGCTTCCGAAGTGGCCCAGCGACCCGTACTCGTCCACAACCTTGTGGTCGGGATCGGCCAGCAGCCTGAAGGTCAAACCTTCCTTGGTACAGAACTGCTTATGGCTGTCCGGCGTGTCCACGCTCACTCCCACCACCACCGCGTTGGCGGCCTCGAATTTCGAGAGGTCGCGCTGGAAGTTGTGAGCCTCGATCGTGCAGCCCTGGGTCATGTCCTTGGGATAGAAGTAAAGCACCACCCACTTGCCGTGAAAGCTGTCCAGCGAGATCTGGGAGCCGTCCTGCGAGGGGAGGGTAAAGGTGGGCGCCACTTGCCCGGCGCCGGGCATGGTCTGATCGGCCGCCTGCACCGTAACCACCATAACGAATCCAACCGCGATCACCAGAACCGCGGCAATGAGTAAGAATATGGACCTCTTCACGCGAGACCTCCTCTTGGTAGATGG
Source organism: Occallatibacter sp. (assembly GCA_036489245.1). Lineage (GTDB taxonomy): Bacteria > Acidobacteriota > Terriglobia > Terriglobales > Acidobacteriaceae > Telmatobacter. The sequence goes on from DASXGD010000469.1 coordinate 5,187, forward strand.
AACACCGAACCGTCGGAAGCGGGAATTTCTTCCGTCCCCAGTATCGGCGCGGGACCGCAACCATGGCAATGGTCCAGTTGTCTCTGTTTTGTCATTCCAAGCCGGCAGAGGCGCTTTGGCCTTATCCCGCCACCAAACAGGGTGCCCCATTCTTGGCGCGCCTTTGTTTTTTGCGCCAAGGGTGGGAAACCATCTACCCAACCCCTCGCGCTCACCGCGGAGCAGCCACGATGGCGATCCCCGCCTCGCTGGCGCGTTCCAGCAGCGCTTCCCGGTCAAACAGCAGCGTCCTGCCTGCCTCGACCGAGAGGCAGGTTGCCCCGGCCGCCATCATCGTCTCGATGGTACGCATTCCGATCACGGGAACATCAAAACGCATATCCTGCTTGGGCTTGGCCACTTTCACGACCGTCAGCCGGCGCTCGAGAGTCGTGGTCCCCGGCGACAGGCCTTCGTCCCCGGGGTCATGAGCCGAGTCATCCCCCTCCAGCGACCGCATGAGCGCCCCGGCCCGTTCGATGGCCGCGTCGGTGCCTTCCATCGCTTCCACGGCAACACAAGCCTGGGCCGCCACGACCACGGTTTGCCCGATGTCGAATCCCGCCACCGACCGCGCCACGCTCAGTCCGTATTCAATGTTTTTGCGTTCTTCCTCGTCGGGAGCGCGCCTGGTCAGCACGCCCTCCGCGGCCAGCAGGGGCTCAAGAAATGCCGTCGAGCTGATCAACTCGATGCCCTCGTCCCCCAGAACCTTGGCCACGGCGCCGAGCAGCATATCGGTGTTCCGCGTGCGCAGGTTTAACAGCAGCTTGGCCAGGCGCCAGTCGGGCCTGATGCTGGAAAAGATCTGCTTGTGCTTCACCTGCCCCGCCATCACCGCCATCGACACACCCTCTTGATGAAAAATGTCGATGAGCCGCGACAGCTCCCCCAGCGAAAGCCAATGTACGCTGATCTTCTCGTCGACCGCGCCGCGCTGGTTGATCTCCGGGTCGGTCTCCTGGCGGATCGCGGCGACGGTGACGGCAAACCCCTGCGCCCGCGCCGCGTCCAGCAGCAAAAAAGGGAACCGCCCGTTGCCGGCAATGAGACCCAGTTTCATCGAGTGCACCCGCTTAACAGCCTCGCGCGGGGTCTCACCGCAGGACCCACTCCCCCGTCCTTTGAATCTCCTGATACATGGCGTCCGGAGCAAGGTCAATGTCTCCAGGCCAGGTCACGACTCCGCAGGCCACACGCGCTTGCGAAAAGAACGTCGGATTCTTCAGAGGCTCGAACACGCCTGTCAAGTGGCTGGGCTCAAAACGAACTGTGCCTTCAGTTCCATCGAAAAAGCGCACTCGCAGGACAAGTGGCGGTTTGGGCTCAACGGAAACGACAGTCCATTGCATGTCCGCATTGTACGCGTTGAACGCGTACGGTTCATCGAGGCTTGGGCTGAACGGGAAACGACATCTAGCGGATGATCCCCCGCTGGCTGCGCTCAATGAAATCGGCCACGATCTTCGCGTCTTCGCCCTCGAGCTCCCGGATCTTCTCCACCGCCTGGGACGTGTTCAATCGCGACGCCAGCAAAAGCCGGAATGCCTTCTGCAACCGGTTCAGACGTTCCGGACTAAACCCCCGCCGCGCCAGGCCAATCTTGTTAATGCCGAATGCCTTGTTCTCCCGCCGCGACGAGGTCAGCGAAAACGGCAGCACGTCCTGGGTGACGATCGTCCCGCCTCCGATAAAGGCATACTGACCCACGGTGCAGAACTGGTGCACAGGACTGAATGCGCCCACGCTGGCGTAGTCCTCGATGGTTACGTGGCCGGCCAGCGTGGCGGCGTTCGCCAGGATGCAATGGCTGCCCACCAGGCTGTCATGGCCGACATGCACATACGCCATCAGCAGATTGCCCGACCCGATGCGCGTAATGCCGCCGCCCTTGGTGGTGCCGCGGCTGATGGTCACGCATTCGCGAATGGTGTTGTCGTCGCCGATTTCGGTCTCGGTCGGTTCGCCGCCATACTTCAGATCCTGCGGCGCCACGCCAATCGAGGTAAACGGAAAGATGTAGTTGCGCGCTCCAAGCCGCGTCCGCCCGTCCAGCACCACGTGGGAGACCAGGGTGCACTCTTCTCCCAGCACCACCTCGGGGCCAATGGTCGAAAAGGGGCCGATCGTGCACGAATCCGGAACCACTGCGCCGGGCGCGACGATCGCGCTGGCGTGAACGCTCACTCCGGCGTCCCCACCGGCTGCGACTCGGAGACTTCGCTCGATCCCGGCGACGCTTCCGGTGCGCCGGGCCTGGGGTGCGGATTTCGCGGCACCACCTGGCAGGTGAGCGTGGCCTCGCAGGCTACCTTGCCGTCCACATACGCTTTTCCCTCGATGCGCCCTGCCCGCGTCCGGAACGACAACACGCTGACCTCGATCCGCAGCTGATCGCCCGGTGTTACCGGCCGCCGGAATTTGGCTCGCTCGATGCCGGTGAAGACCACCAGCTTCTCGGCCCGATCGGGCAGCTCGTGCATCATGATGATGCCGCCGGCCTGTGCCATCGCTTCCACCACTAGGACTCCGGGCATGATCGGGTAGCCGGGAAAGTGACCTTGAAAAAAAGGCTCGTTGATGGTCACGTTCTTGATGGCCACCAGCCGCTTGGTCGGCTCGAACTCGACAATCCTGTCGATCAGCAAGAACGGATATCGGTGCGGAAGAAACCCCAGCATCTCCCGGATGTCGAACGTCATTCTCTGGCTCCCGAAAAGCGTGTCCACACGCGGTGGATCGCACGTCAGGATTATAGCGAACGCAAGCCGGGCTCTCGGATGAAGGGTGTGATTAGATGCTGTTGGCGATATCGACCGGGGGCAACTAGCCCCTGGCAGCGAATCCCAGCTTAAGTCTCTGCTGAGGCCACGCGCGGAGAAAGGCGATAAAGTCTTCCGGGGCGGCGGGGCGCTGGAACAGGTAGCCCTGCCCGGCGTCGCAGCCGATCTGCTGCAGCACGTCCAGTTCTTCCGGTTCTTCGATGCCTTCCGCCACGGTGCGCAACTTCATGTGCCGCGCCATGGCGATAATCGTGCTGCACAAGGTGCGCATGTCGAAGGACTGGTGGATGCCGCGAATAAAACAGCGATCGATCTTCATCGAATCCAGCGGCAGCCTCCTGAGGATGTTGAATCCCGTGTAGCGGGTCCCGAAATCGTCGATCGCCAGCCTCACTCCGATCGTCTTTAATTGCCGCATCCGGGCGCTGAACAGCTCCTCGTCATCGAGCAGGAGGGTCTCCGTCACTTCGAGCTCAAGCTCGATTGGGTCGATGGGGAACTCGGCCATCAGCCTGCGCACCCGCCGGGCAAAGTCATCCCGGCGCAGGTTGGCCGCCGATACGTTTACGGAAACAACGCCGGGAGCGATGCCCAGGTCGATCCAGCGGCGGGCATTCTCCAGGGCGGTCCTCAAACTGAAATCAAACACCCGCTGAATCAGGCTGGAGCGCTCCGCGATGGGAATGAATTCCGACGGAGGCACCGCGCCCCACTCGGGGTGCTGCCAGCGCATCAGCGCCTCGGCCCCGAGAACCTTGCCGGTCTTGAGGTCGATCTTGGGCTGATAAAGCATCGAGAACTCATTCCGCTCCAGCGATTTTCCGATCTCCACCTCGAGCTGATGACTGCGCTGAAGAAGTTTGTTCATGCCCGGCTGAAAACTGAGCACCGAGGTACTGCGGGTGTAGCGCGCCCGGGCCGACGCAAGGCTGGCATAGCGGAGCAGATCTTCAGCGCGCGTGGCGTCCGAAGGAAAAAAGGCCACCCCGGCCGCCACTTCAGGACTGGCTTCCAGCCCGCCCGCACCCAACTGCTGCAAAGTATTCAGAACGTTTTGAAAACCGTGGCGGGCGATGGGGTCGGCCTTGGCTGCCGGCATCGCCAGCACGAAGCATCGCGCCCCCAGGCGACCGAGGAGCGCTCTCTTGTCGGCGCTGCTGCGCAGGCCCTCCGCGACATTGCGCACCAGCAACTCGGCGGCATCCATGCCCCACAGGGCAAATTCCCTGCGCACGTTCAGCAGATCGATCCAGACCGTTGCCACTTCCTGGTCCGGAGGCAGATTGCGCAGCAGTGAATCAAGCTCCGCCTGAAAGGCATGAAAGTTCAACAGCCCGGTCTGCACGTCATACCGGTTGGCATATGCGATGATTTCTCGCCGCAAACTGTAGTCGACACTCTCCAGCAGGTTCAGCACGGCCTGGTGGCCCTGCGCGGCGGTCCGGGTGCCTGCGCAGTTGCCTGACGGCTCCGCGGCTGCGGGCGCCATATACTGCGGCGGCAACGCACCATTCCCCTTGCGATCAATGTCAACGTCGGGCATGTGTCAGTCGGAGAGAACCAAGGCAACCTAGCGTGAGAACAACAAGGAGAGCGCGACTTTCTTTGCTCCCAAAAGGAAATCCTCCTTGTTTGTACCCCGAGCCCTGGCTATCCACAAGACGGAACCGAGTCATTACCCACTACCACCTCCGTGGTAGGACCGCGGTCCGGAAATTGCACTCGAGGCCACCGCTCGTGCGGCCAAAGAGTTACTTCTTGATGCGGCGCTCGGCGGCGTCCACGCTCCAGAAGTCGGGTGGCAGATCCTGGTTGTAAGTCACCCTGTCGAGGAAGAACTGGCGGACCATGTCGTCGTTCTTCAGCCGGGTGATGGTATAGGGTGTCGCGATTCCATTCACATCGTGGTACCCGTCGTACTCTTCGGTGTCGGTATTTTTGTCGTGGTAGAGCGGGTCGCGCCACTGAAAACTGCGGTTGAGCGGCAGGTGGGTTTGCGCATCCATCTGGATGGTGATGGCCTCGTTCGATGCCGAGATCAACGTCACTTGCTCGGCCAGGTGCCGCCCGGCCAGCTTCTGCCCCTCGTACATCAGGATGGTGTTGGGGTCCTTCATCCACACTTTCACCGCGGTTTCCACCGAGTGGTCGCGGCGGCGCAGGTAGTCCTCCACCTGGTCGGCGGGCAGCGGCTTCTTGCCGCGATAGGTCACCTCCCAGGCCTCGCGGCCGAGATAAAACTGGACCACATCGCGATGCGTTGTGAACTCAATGCGATCGTGATCCGGCCAGGAATGAAACTCGTACACTTTTGTGGTCCCGGGATCGGGGTTGCCCTTATAGAAGCCGGCAATATG
>DASXGD010000488.1:0-5383 GCA_036489245.1 Occallatibacter sp.
TGCAAAACTGCCGGAAAGCGCGATATTACGGAAGAGGTGGATGGCTTCAAGGCCAATAACAAAACTCCAGTCCGGATACCTCACGACCTCTGAAGGCTTGAGTCGCAGCTTGATCGAAACGATCGACTCACAGTTTCACAGTTTCACAGTGCGGGGGGGGAGGGGTACCCTCAGTTTGCTCGAATTATCATCTGCAAGTTACTGAAGACAATGCTGATATGGACGCCATTCTGCAGAAATAAACGGTCCAAAACGGCCGTTTTTGCGTCCTGGAGGGCTCAGAACGAACCGAAAATTGCTGGGGGTGTCTTGGATTCTGCCTGAGGCCGCACTTCGATCCTCTCCTCCCCCCTTCTAATTGTGGCAGAACCTTCGAAAGAAAATGCAAAAGCCCGGGCATTCTTGCGCAAGGACGAGACCGCGAGCGGGGGCGGTGAGAAATGGAGCTTAAATAGCTTCCGGCTCGCGTTTCATAACGAGGAAGCTCGGGGGCGTGGCGTTCCGGCATGGAGTGACCTTACAATCGAGGCTGTCCGCGCAAGTCCTGAAAGAAGGGCAGAACTCAATCTCAGGAACTCAGTCTTAAGGAGCCACGCCATGCCTGCATTGGCCCAAGCCGAAGCCGCAGCCCGCCTCAGTTCCCTTCCCGGATGGCAGATTCAGGGAGGCGAACTCACACGGACGTTCTCGCATGCTGATTTTCGTGCCGCCCTGGCGTTTGTGAACAAGGTGGGGGATCTGGCGGAACAGGCGGGTCATCACCCGGACATCGACATCCGTTACAACAAAGTCCGGCTGGGGCTGGTCACGCACGACGCCGGAGGGCTGACGGGGAAGGATTTCGATCTGGCCGCTTCGGTCAACAAGCTGGCCTGAATGCGCGCAGTCAAGGGCCCGAGTGTGTGCGACGGGATTCTTACTCCGCGGGTTTCGCGGGCGCCTGCTTCACCGGTATTTTGCGCGGCTTGACGTCGCCGCAATCGGAACTCTTGAAAACCGCGGTCGATTCCTGAGCCCAGGTCAACTGGCGGCCCTTGCCGCTCTCGCCGCTTCTCGAGACGAAGCGAATCTTGCCCGTCACGTGGTCCCCATCAGTCCACGTCGATTCGACCGAGCCCACGCCGTTGTAGCTGCCCTTGCAGGTCATATCCGCGTGGAAGTTATCGGCGGCCTGCACGACGTTCGAGAGTTCGCAATCGCGCAGGGATGGGGGGAGAATCACGCCAAACTTGTCAATGACCTCCTGGCTGAGGCAGACAGGCAGACCGGCCGACTCGGAAGACGACTGTCCCTGATGGCTGGCGCTAAAATTGGCAGGCGATTCTCCCTGCTGTTGGATCCTGGTGGCAGTTGAGATCAGCCACAGACCGGCCTTGGGGGATTGCTGCGCCGAGGAGACGCCTGCCGCAAGAAAGCAAAGCGCGGCGATCCATGGTGTATGTTTCTGCATTCCGGCTCCTGATTTGTCGAGATCGGTTGGGATCGGGATAGATCGGTTCTGGCCCCGTCCGGCTCGCTCACTGGGCTGCTTTGGGAGTTGCGGGGACCCGCGGCTGACTGCTGGGGCATTCCGCGCTTTTCAAGACGGACGTCGAGACGGTCGTCCATTCGATCGGCTTGGCTTGCGGACCAACGTCGAGGGTTCCGGTGAAGTGCAGAGAGCCGGACGAATGCTCGGGATCCGTGAAGGTGGCCTCAAGCATTCCCTTGCCCTTCATTTTTCCGGTGCACACGTAATCGGCGGTCACGGTTCCGGGCTTGATGACTTTGTTCTCGATCTTGCACTGTCCGCGGGACTGCGGAAAGAGGGCCCCGGCATCAACCATGGCCTGGGTCAGGCACACCGACGTGGAGTGGGTACCGGCTCCGGGAGGGCCGCCGGGTGAACCTGGGGGAACGGGCGATTTCTGCCAGGTCATCGTTGTCGTGACTTCCCAAAGCCCCGGCTTGCCCGAATGTTGCACCGCGTCCTGGGCGAAAGCCGTTGCCGCCGAGACGATACACAAAGCCACACCCATACCCAACCTACGCATCAATCTGTTTCTCCCGATTCAATTTGAGCTCCTGCGACCACTACGCCGGGATAGCTTGCTTTCTAAATTAACGGCGCACAGGGAGCCTTTCTTTGCGCAAGAACAACGATGCGCGCGGCGGCGGATTTACCGCAATGCCACTTTAGTTGTTGGGCGTGGCCGGCTGGTTCTGGCCCTGCTTCTGCATCATCTGCTGGCGCTGATTGAACAACTGTTGCATGGAGTTGATGCGATCTTCAATGGCCTTGGAAGGATCGACTGCAGAGCCAGGATCGACAACCGGCGGAGCCACCGGATTATTGATGGCCGCCGTTACCGCCGCCGGGACTTCGGCCGGAGTGGCGTCAGGGGCCTTTCCCGCATTGGCGTCGGCCACGGGGTCCGCCGGAGGCGTCGCCTCTGAAGCCGGCGTTTCCGTCTGATCCATGGGGGTATCGGGATTATTCGGATCCGGCTTGTCGAACTTCTGCATGTGCGACCAGGCGCGGCGGCCGGACGTCATGGGCAGATCGGGGGCTGGAGAGCCGCCTGCGTCTTTGCTGCGCATACTCAACATCACCATTTCAACCTTGAGGGGGTTGGCCGCGGATGACTGAATGACATAGTTGTACGGAGTGCCGCTCAGCAGATCGTCGAGGACCTCACGCACCGGTCCGGGACCAAGCTCTTCAAAGGCGCGAATAGCACCAGCTCCGGCGGGAATCTCAATCTTGGCTCCGGTGCATCCCTTGACCGCGGCGAGGATGGCATCCAGGGTCGAGTTATCGGCGGAGATCGAGATCTGGTCGCCGCGGCACGTGACCTTGGGAGGTTTCGGAGACATGTCCGCCGGACGCTTGGGCACTTCGGGCGCAGGCGCGGGGGCAGGAGGTGGCGTTACATCTGCGGCGGCGGTGACCAGCTTCGTCTGCGCGCCGGCCAATGCTGTCGAGAGCACGATCAATCCAATCGGAAACAGCCGAATTCCATGTATCGCCATTTTCTCCTCCTCTGCTCAGGCTTCGGACCGGGCTTCCACGGGACGACGCGAGGTTTCTTTTCCGTTTTCCAGGACTCCAGACCATGTCAGACCCAGCGGCCGCATGGCGTCCTGATAGACCACCGATTCCAGGCGAACCTGTTTCTCGACGATCGTGTGGCGCTTCCATAGTTCGTAAATTGCGGGATAGACCAGCAGCTCAAGAACGAATGAGCTGAAGATGCCGCCGATCATGGGGGCGGCGATTCTCTTCATTACGTCCGAACCTGCCCCGGTCGACCACATGATGGGGAACAGGCCGATGCAGGTGGTGGCGAAGGTCATGAACTTGGGCCGCAGTCTCTTGGCGGCTCCATCGAGGATCGCATCGCGCAACTGGCCCAGATTGTTGAGGCGGTTGGCCGCCTTGGCCTCGGCGTACGACAAATCGAGATACAGGAGCATGAACACGCCGGTCTCGGCGTCGATACTAAGCAGCGCGATGAGGCCGACCCAAACCGCCACGCTGATGTTGTAGTGGAGCAGGTACAGGGACCAGATGGCGCCGATGGCCGAAAACGGAATGGCCAGCGTGACGATCATGGTTTTGACGAAGGAGCGAGTGCTGAGGAAGATCAGCAGCATCACCAGGCCGATGGTCGCGGGAACGATCACGCGGAGGCGCTGGTTGGCGCGCTGGTTGGCCTCATACTGGCCGCCCCAGTTCATCGCGTATCCGGCGGGCAGCTTGATCTTCTGCTGAAGGACGGCGTTGGCCTCGGCGATGTAGCTTCCGGGGTCGCGGTCGGCCAGATCGACGTACACATAGCCGGTGAGGAAGCCGTTCTCGTCGCGAATCATGGCGGGGCCGCTGCGCACCTGGATGGTCGCCAGTTCGCTGAGCGTGGCCTGGTGGGCGCCGCCGGCCGAAACGAGGACCCTGCCGAGCGCGTCGACGCTGCTGCGGAAGTCGCGCATGTAACGAACATTGACCGGATAGCGTTCGGTGCCTTGGTACACGGTCGAGACGTTGTCGCCGCCGATGGCGTTATCGAGGACCTTCTGGGCTTGTTCCATGCTGATGCCGTACTGGGCAAGCTGCTCGCGCTGCCATACGACATCGAGGAAGTAGCCTTGATTGGTCCGTTCGGCAAACACTCCGCGAGTTCCCGGCACGGAAGCGAGAGCGGTCTGGACCTGCATACCGACTTCTTCGATCTTCTGCGGATCGTCGCCGGTCACCTTCAGTCCCACCGGTGTACGAATGCCGCTGGTCAGCATGTCGATGCGACCCTTGATGGGCATCGTCCAGGCGTTACTGACGCCGGGCACCTTGATGGCGGCCTGCATTTCGTCGATCAGTTCTTCCTGGGAAATCGTATCGGGCGTGATGTGCCGGAAGACCCGCTTGGCCCACTCCGGCGCCCAGGAGGAATACCACGTATCCACATGGCGCCACTGAGAACGGTCCTTCAGCGTGATGACCGTTTCGAGCATCGACAAGGGAGCGGGATCGGTGGCGGTTTCGGCGCGTCCTGCCTTGCCCAGAACCTGGTCGACCTCGGGGAATTGCCTGAGAATGAGGTCGGTCGCCTGCAGGACCCGCTTGGCCTGGGCGATCGAGATTCCCGGCAGGGTGGTGGGCATATACAGGATCGCGCCTTCGTTCATGGGGGGCATGAATTCCGAGCCCAGCGACATGAACCGGGGAACCGTGAAAAGTGTCAACACGGCCACGGCGCCGAACAGGATTCCCTTGTGACGCAGAGTCCAGGACACCGCGGGCTCGTACATGCGGATGAGAACGCGGCTGATGGGGTTCTTTTCTTCCTGCTGGATCCGTCCTACAAGCAGAGTGTTCACAATCCTGCACAGCCAGGCGGGCTTGAAGGAGAAACGTTTGACGCGCGTGAGGAGGAGCCGAAGCGCGGGGTCGAGGGTGAGGGCCAGCAATGCCGCCGCGATCATGGCCAGGCTCTTGGAGTAGGCCAGGGGCTGGAACATCCGGCCTTCCTCGCCCTGCAGGGTCAGGACCGGCAGGAACGCAATGGCGATGACGAGCAAGGCGAAGAACGTTGGACCGGCAACTTCCTTGACCGCCGACACCACGACATCGCGCAGTTGCCCGGGGCGGCCCGCTCTCTCCCACTTTTCCAGCTTTTTGTGAGTCTGCTCGGCGACCACGATGGAAGCGTCGATGAGTTCGCCGAAAGCGATAGCGATGCCGGCGATCGACATTACGTTCAGGCTGATGCCCATCATCCGCAGGGGGATGAAGGACAACAGCACCGCGGCGGGCATGGTGATGAGCGGAATGGTCGCGCTGGGGAAATGCCACAGGAAGACGAGAATGATCAGCACCACGGTGACAACGACTTCGAGAACTGTCTCC
>DASXGD010000493.1:0-5017 GCA_036489245.1 Occallatibacter sp.
AACCGTCATGGTGTAGACCTCGCGCTGGGTATCGTAGCCTTCTTCGACCAGTTGCTTGAGGTAGCGGCCGGCGATCTGCGCGGCCAGCTGGTCGGTGATCACTTTGCCGGAGCGTTCCTTCTGCGCCACCCAGGCGACGGCCGGGAGGGCAATCCACATGGGGCGGCCGTTGACGTCGAATCGCACGTCGACGGCATCGGCATGGCGGGTGGCGATGGCCACGATATTCGCCTTCCAGGTGCAGTGCAGGTCTTCGCTCGTCCAGCGGTCGGCGACATGAAAGTCTTCGTACATGGAATCAGCGTACCGGTTCGGGGATGGCGGCGGCAAGGTTCGGACCAGTGGACCGAATGATTCCAAATCCACCCCAGGCCCGAAAATCCTGACGTCGAGGACCCAGGAACCCGAATTATCCCCGAAGATTGCTTTATGTGGACGCTGGTTTGGCGCACTGATAGACTAGTAAGGTTGCAGTCGTAGTGCCCTCCACCCCAACGGACCCGCCTGCAAGTCCGCCTAGGCGGGCAAGTCTACCAAGAAGGACATAAGAAACCCCGTGGATACTCAAACCCGTCACGCCCTCAAGCAGGATAAGTTCGCAGTGGCAACCGCCAGCAGCATGAGCTGGTTGAGCGGTCACCGCTCCGGCATCCTGCGCTTGGTGGTCAGTGCTGTCGTGATTCTTGCTGTGGTGGTCGGCGCTCTTGTTTTCTGGACGATGAAGGCCGGCGCCGCCGACAAGGCGCTCGGCGCTGCCCTGGACCTTTACTCCACGCCTCTGGCCGTGCCCGGAGCTCCCGCGGAGAAGAATGTCTATAACAATGCCGCCGACCGTGCCCGGGAAGCGAACCGTGAGTTCGTGGCCATAGCGAAGGATTATGGGTGGTTGCCGGCGGGCGCAAAGGCCCACTATTTTGCAGGTGTCACCTACCAGGATCTGGGGCAGACGGGATCGGCTGAAAGCGAGCTGAAAACCGCCGCCGGTTCGTGGGACCGGAACCTTTCCAATCTGGCCAAGCTGGCCCTCGCCGGGCTCTATCAGCAGACTGGGCGCAGTGCGCAAGCCATCGACGTCTACAACGATTTGGCCAAAAAGCCGTCCCTTACTGTACCGGCGAGTGTGGCCCAGCTCGATCTGGCAGACTTGTACGCGACCTCAGGCAAGCAGGACCAGGCCCGCGCGCTGTGGGCCAAGGTCAAGGACGCCGACAAGGACGGAATGGCCGGTTCGATTGCCTCACAGAAGCTGGCCGGCAAGCAGTAAATCCTCCCCGGCAATGGGGCCGCGCGGGGTCTCCCCGCCGCGCCTCGTCAGCCTGAGCACTTGAGCGGCTGCCTGCGTCTGGTGGGCATATGAGCGCCAGCCAAACCCTGAATCCGTTTTGGATGGAGATCGCCGATCGCACCGTGCAAGACGAAACCCGCCGGCACGCGAAGGACGAAGCGCTCGCGGCCCTAGTCGAGCAGTATGCTTCGACGCTCTACCGCGTGGCTTTTTCCGTAATGCGCAATCCCTCCGACGCAGAAGACGCCGTGCAGGAGGCGTTTCTGCGCGTATTGCGCCACCGCGACGGCCTGGGCGAGGTGCGCGACCACCGCGTCTGGCTCATCCGCATCGTGTGGAACATTGTGCTTGACCGCAAGCGCCGGGCCAAGACGCGTCCCGAAACCGACGATGTTGAGGAACTGGCGCGAGTGCTTCCCGCGGATGGGCTCACCGCGGAGCAGCGGGCTGCCGCCGCCCAGCATCACGCCCACGTGCTGGCCTGTGTGGAGCAATTACCCGCCAAGGAACGCCAGGTGCTGATGCTTTCAGCCTTCGAAGAACTCTCAAGCGTGGAGATCGCCTCCGTCCTTGGCATTACCGAATCCAGCGTGCGCTCGCGCCTGTTTCGGGCACGCAACCTGATGGCTGACTTGCTCCATTACCCAAGGAGTCTGCGATGAACGCCTCCCCCAGGAACGGCCTTTTTCCCGAAACCTCAGATCGGGACCTATCCCAATCCGGCGAAGACACTCTGCGGCTGATCGCCAGTCTGCCGGCGCCTGAAGGCCTCCCCGATCGTGTGCACGAGGGTCTCCGCCACGCTCCTCAAACCGCCCGAGTCTTGAATTGGCGCAGGCCCATTCGGCCGTCCGGCGGCTGGATGCAGAGCACGATGGCTCGCAGTGCGGCCGCGGCGGCCATTGTGTGCGTTGTGGCTGGAGGGGGATGGCGAATCTATTCCCGCGTGCAGCCGACTCCGGCGGTGAGAGTACTGGAGATGCCTTCGCGCGTAGCGCCGGGTGGCGGCGGATTCTCCCAGGCTGGTGCAAAACGTGTTCCAGACACGCTCAACGGCCCGGTGCTGACCCATCCTCTGGCTGACAACCCAGTGGCTGACAATCCGGAACCGGATGTTGTTGTGAAGGCGCCTGACACCACCCGGCCGGTCCACGGCAAGCGGACCCCGGCGAAGAAGCCGGCGGCTCGACCTGTAGTGACTCCGATGCCCTAGCTACTGGGCGGCATCCCGCGTCAGGGCCCGAAAGATCATGCCCAGGATAGCCAGTGCCAGGGCTCCCCAGAACGCGGGAACCATGCCGGAAACGTTAAAGCCTCCCACGATCGACGACGCGACCAGGATCATGATTGCGTTGATGACGAGCAGGAACAGGCCAAGGGTGAGGATGCTGATCGGAAAGGTAATGATTTTCAGCAGCAACCCGACGGTGGCATTCAGCAGCCCAATCACCAGCGCCGCAACCAGCGCCGGCCCTAGTCCGCGAACCACAAAGCCCGGGACCAGCTTGGAAACGATAATCAGGGAAAGGGCGCTTAACAGCCAGTGCAGCAGAAGCTTGAGCATAGTCAGACTCCTTACGTGCTCGTTATTGAATGTAACCCACGTGCCCGGAGGTTGTGGGACTGGATGCTGTGGGATGGGAGGCCTCTGAAGCTCCACGACCTGGAACTCCCGCCGCGCAGGCGCGTAACCTTGGGTGAGCTGGCACGTCACTACAGTGGTCGCCGATTCCATCTGTCAGGCGCCCTTTCTCGTCGGGAGATTGCCCTCATGCTTACCCGCGGCTTCGCTTTCGCCGTTCTTACGGCCATTCTGCCCGCCCATTGCTCCTCGGCGCAGGCCCCCGCGAATGCCCCGCTTCCCGACATCCGGCAATTGATGCAAGAGGTGATGCAGCACCAGAAGCAGCTCGAAAAGGTTCGGGAATCCTATACCTACAGCTCTACCCAGACCCTCCAGGAAGTTGACGGCAATGGCCGTGTCACCAAGACCGAGACCAGCGAAAACGAGGACTTCTTTGTCAACGGACACGCCATCGAGCGCACCGTGAAGAAGAACGGCCGACCGCTCAACGAGCATGAGCAGCAGAAGGAAACGGAGCGGGTGACCAAGCTGGTCGAGAAAGCGGAGAAAACTCCTTCCGACCAGCCGCTCGAAGGCCCGTCGATCCGCATCAGCCGGATCCTGGAGATCATGGACATCACCAACGCGCGCCGTGAAATGTATCGCGGGCGGCCTGCCATCGTATTCGACTTCGTGGGCCGCAAGGACGCAAAGACCCACGGCCTCGCCGAGGATGCCTCCAAAAAACTCAAAGGAACGATGTGGGTGGATGAGGCAGACCGCGAAGTGGCCCACGCCGACGTCAGTTTCGTCGACAACTTCCACGTGGCCGGCGGCCTGCTCGCCAATGTACAGAAGGGATCGAATTTCCATTTCGACCAGGCTCCGGTCGAGGGTCAGTTCTGGCTTCCCACGGGCGGCGAAGGTACGCTGCAGGCCCGCGTCCTGCTGTTAAAGAACATGCGCGAGCACTTTACCGAGCGCGACTACGACTACAAGCGCTTCAAGGTAGAGACGCAGGAGACCCGGGACGCAAAGGTAGTCTCCGCAGAAAAGCAATAGATCACGCGATCACCGGGGTCGTTTCATCTCAACCGCTTTCTTTTCCGGTTTCGGCCTCGCTGTGTCTTCCAACGCGAACGGAGACTTCGGACATGAAGCCTGATGAACCCAGCCGCACCGCCCTGATGATCGCCCGACAACGAGCTGCTCATCAGGTGCTCGATCATGGCTCAATCCTCTATGACCCATTTGCCATGAAGATTCTGCGTGAAGACGAAAAGGACGTGCTTCAATTTGCGAACAAACACCCCTCGGCCAGCATCGGACGTCTGTTCACTGCCGCGCGCAGCCGGATTGCGGAAGATGCTTTGGCAAGAGCGGTCGAAAGAGGGGTTCGCCAGATCGTCATCCTGGGCGCTGGACTCGACACTTTCGCTCTCCGGAATCCCCATGGCGCACTCGAGATCCGTATGTATGAGGTTGACCACCCGGCGACGCAGGCATGGAAACTCGAGCGCCTGGCTGAAGCTCAAATCGCATTTCCACCATGGCTCATTCTCGTGCCCGTCGATTTCGAGCGGGACGATTTGAGGGAGAAGCTCGCCTCCGCAGGCTTCGAGCAGAACTCGCCCGCGTTTTTCACCTGGCTCGGGGTTGTGCCCTATCTGACCCAGGACGCTATCTGCCGCACTCTGGACTACATGTCCTCAATCAAGAACTCGGAGGTGGTGTTCGACTACATGGAACCTCCCGAAGCATTCTCAGAAGAGCTTAGGCAAATAGAAAAGGAGCGGGCTGAACAGCTTGAGAAAATGGGTGAACGTTCGGCCAGCCGTTTCGAGCCGGCCGGCATTGCGGCGATTCTCCGCTCGCATGGATTTTCTATGATCGAAGACATCAATTTCCAGCAGATCGCATCCAGGTTCGGCCGCTCTGTTCAAGGACTCGCGCCCGGGCACCTTGGTGCTCATGTTGTCCACGCTATCGGAAATTCCTGAGTAGGTGTTTCCAGGAGCAGCAGCACCAAGTCGACTATGGCCTTTTCAGTTTCGTGCGCTAAATCGAACGCGGTCATCGATTGCTATTCGACTCAAAAACCGTAGAGAGTTGCGGGATTATCGACCAGGATGGTCTTGCGCAAGGTCTCGTCTGGAACCCACGTCGCC
>DASXGD010000527.1:0-7594 GCA_036489245.1 Occallatibacter sp.
CCCGCCCGACAGCAGCTATCTTCGCCAGAAACTAGGCGAGCTGTGCGGCAGTAGCTTCTGGGTATTTCTCAGCCAGCGTTTTCAACTGCTGCATCCGGATGAAGAGCAGTATGCGACGGAGATCGAGAAATCGATCTATAACATCGGCATCGCGAACCAGGACGGCGGAAACGGCTTCCGATACCACACGATTATGGAAGGGGAGAAAGAGAAATCGACCCACGAGAACACCTGTTGCGAAGGGCAGGGAACCCGCCTAGTTGGCTCGTTGCCGGAACATATTTACTCGATCGCACCCGACGGTCTCTACATCCACCTCTATGAGCCATCCACAGTGCGATGGACCCAGAACGGGCGCGCAATGGCGCTTACCTTACAAACGCGTTTTCCGCTGGCGAACGAGGTCGAGGCAACCCTTGGGGGCTCTGCGCCAACTCAGGCCAAAATCCGGATCCGCGTGCCATCGTGGGCGAGCGGCGCAATGGAAGTATCGATGAATGGCAAGCCGGCGGGGACCGGCAAACCGGGCACCTATCTTGTGCTCGATCGCCAGTGGTCCGAGGGCGATAAGGTCTCATTCACTCTGCCGGCCACGCTCCGCGTAACCCGCTATCGAGGGGAAGACAACGTCGCCGGCAAGACTCGATACTCCATTGAATACGGACCGATTCTACTTGCCGCTGTGGGCGCCGCCGACATTGATCTTGCGCTCCACAAGGGCTCGGCCCCAGAATCCATGGGCGATCATCTGGAGCCTGTCGCGGGATCGCCCTTGCACTTCGCCCTGCGCGGGAGCCCGGACAAGAAACTCATGCCCTATTACCAGATTTCGGACGAAAAGTTTACCTGTTATCCGACGATCTCTGTCCCGGCCTGAAGCCGGCTTGATGGCGCACCGAAGTCGAGCCGTGACCACTCATCTTGTTTGTTCGAGCAAAACAGACGAAGCTTGCGGAAGGGTGATGCGCAGCGCTCCATTTTCCGTGTTGATCGTGTGCCCGGTCCAGGCATCTTTCCACACTCCGCCGGACGTGCGCCATGAATCGGGGATCGAAAGCGCCGTACTGCGGGTGAAGTCGGCATCGTCGCGCAAGCCTTCTTCGAGATTCCCGGCGAGGATTCGGATTCCGCCATCCTGCGTTCGCCACGCCGCGACATTCATGGTCTGCTTCAAATCGATTTTTCCGGCGTGAAGCGCAGAGTTCGCTGAAAGCATGTCGGTGAATACTCCGGCGGCGAGCGCATAGGGCGCACCGGTATTATCCCAGACCTGCGACAGCGGCTTTCCTTCGAGCGACCGCAGATCGGGCGGATTCCAGGCGACGATTCGGTTTGCGCCCGCTATATGGGAGACAAGTGCCGGCGCGCCTTCTTCGGTATAAATGACTCTCGCTTCCGGCGACGCGGTCGCGACCTCGCCGTCGCAATGGGTTTCGAACGTTGCGGAAACATTCTCTACCAGGGCGGCCGCTCGATTGGCCGCTTTGCACGTGCCGCCCTTCTCTCCGGCTGCCTTGGCGCCGCCGTGCGTGCCAGCATCGGTGAGCAATGTCGTATCAATGCCGTTCGTGAAACTCCCGGTGAAAACGATCCCCTTTCCGCTCTTCGCGAGCTTCTCCACGGTCGCCAGGTGTTCGGCGGAGAGGTGCGAAGGCGCTTGGACGATAAACAGGTCCGACTGCACGCGGTTCAGCCATTCCATGCGCGTGGCAGACAGGATCGGCACCGGCCACTTGATCACGGATCCCATCTGTTCATCGATCCATTCGTTGATATCGTGATCCGGGCTTGCATGGTCGGCCTGCCATTGCATCGATTCGCGCGAATACACCAGAGTCGGGCCATAGATCGCCGTTGTCTGTTTGGCATCGGAGACGGCGGCGTTGATGTTGTTGGCGAGAAACCGGACGTCCGCATCATCCAGAAGGCGCTCGCCCTGGTTGGCCCAGGAAATATAGGTTCCCATCGGCATTTTCAAACCGGTCGGTGTTTTGACTCCCGCATGCGAATAGGCCCAGATACCCCATCGCAAGCGCTCGGGCGCGGAATGAATCACGTCCCAACTCTCCCAGGCGTCGAACGTCTCCACCAGCGGGTAATGCCGGACCTTGGTGTCGGCAAGGATGGCCGCGTGCATCAGCATGTAAGCAAGCTGATACGTCCATCCCTTGGTGGGAGCATTCCAAAACGCTCCTTCGCGGATGCCAACCTCGTTCCACGCTCCCGCCCACGTCTGATCGACCCAGATGTCGAGATAACCCTGCCGGGCGATGGTTTCGAGATCCATTCCATTCGATCGCCAGTCGCTGATGGCGCTGGCCGCATTCGAATACATCATCACCAGCGCTTCAGGATTGGCCTGCTTTGTCTCCCTCACCAGCGCCGCCACTGCATCGGTGGCCTCGTGAATGCGCTCCGGGGCAGGAGCAAGCGGTCCCCACGGGCCGGCGCGCTGGTAGGGAACCGGCATTCCAAATGAATCCCGGAGCATGATCGCATCCAGGCCCAGCGCGCGCGAAATGCTTCCCCACTGCGCGGCATAAGCTTCGTGGACCGGCATGCCATCGCTGATTCCATGCGGCAGGCCTCCCAGCGCGGTCGCATCCGCATGCAGGTGAGCCGCGGGATCGAAGTAGCGCCCAACGCTGAAGTTGCCCGGCTCGATCTGTTCGATCCTGGTGAACGCTTCGGAATGGCGATGCACCCACGCCGCTTCTTCTCCATAGGCGTCCCGCCAGGCATAGTTGAGCATGCCGACCTTGAGTTCGGTGATGCCGCGACGCGCCGCTTCGTGCTTCATTTCGGCGGCAAGCGATTTCACATCGCCGTAGGTCCAGGGGTCGTAGCCGCGCCGTTTTGCGACCAGGGCACCGGCGAATCGCTGTTCGGATTTCTTCTTGCGTTCCTCGGTGGTGCCAGTGAGTGGTCCGCGTTCGTCTACCCATTTTTGTTGGCCCGATCCTGCGGGCAGTGAAATCCTCTGGGCCAGATCGCCTGACCACTCCATCACCGAGCCGACCGTCCAGCCGATATTGAGAATGACGCCCCGGTATCCGCTCACGCCCCGATAGAGCGGTTCGAACCTGTCCCAGAACTGGCGTGCCGACGCCGCGATCTCATGCTCCTTGAACCAGTACAGATCGATCTCGAGCCATCGGTCCGCAGCGAGCGAAGCGGCCGCCATTGCTTGTGCGCAGGGTGCGGGATGAGGGCAAAACAGAAAGGCCAAAAGTAGGGTCGCGTGAATCAGGGAATTCAAGACGTTCACGAAGCATCGACGGGATTTTGTGCACACGGGCATTCGAGGTTGCGCTCCCACCTTGAACAGGATTGGCTGGAATTGTAGTTCCTGTGCTAGTAAAGCCACCAGCATCCCGACCCGCAATTGAGTGCTAAACTGCAAGGCCATGAAAATGTTCCGATGGATTTTGAGGCGGCTTCTGGCGTGGAATCCGCTCATTGTCGCCGTTGTTGCTTCCGTGCTTATGCTGGGGTTCATCGCACTCGGCATCAACGAGACCCTGCGGCGGATTCTCGACCCCCTTCCGGATTGGCTGGGGTACCTGCTTGCGCTCGCGCTGTTTGTTGTGATTCTGGCGATACCCGCTCTGGCGATGATTGCTACGGCGGCCGGCTATAAACGTGCCTTTTTAGAACTGCCCCGCCTGATTTATGCGTTTATGGCATTGATTCTGTTCTTTGCCGACGCCTACTTCGTGACAGTTGTCATTGACGATCGCGGCGGCACACCATGCACTGTCTCGGCGTGCGCATTCGACAATGACATTCCCCTGAAAGGTGTTCACCCGGTATGGCGCTGGTCGTCCGAGGGGCCGAGGCGCCGCCGCATGTCGCTGGGCCGAATCGGGCTGGCGTACGTTGATTGCTTCCACTTCAGCGTTGTGACCGGATCCACGGTCGGATACGGCGATGTGATCCCTGTACGCTGGTATTCAAAGCTGATGGCAGACTGCCATATTCTTCTCAGTCTCGGGCTTACCGTACTGGGTGTCAGCCGCGTGTTTGCCGGGCGAAGTCCCACTTGATTGGGAGCTGCGCAACCCGCTCCATGCCTTCGATTTGCATCGCGCTCGCTGGCGGCCAACCGCCATAAATACAGGCCATTTATCGAGTGAAGTAGATCACATCCCTGCTGTCTTTGCAGCGATAGAATTGCGGTGGATTCAAGCCCGGATCTTGCCGGGACGACACCTCAATCGGTGCTGGAGAGGGAATGATCAGGCTGGAAGAACGTGCCAATGCGAAGACGATGCTGGACAAGGTTGCGGATCTGAACGCCAGGCGCGCGCAGCTTGAGCTGGGAGGCGGCAAAGAGCGGATCGACAAGCAGCATGCGTCGGGCAAACTCACGGCGCGCGAGCGCGTGGCAGGGCTGATCGACAAGAACAGCTTCGAGGAAATCGGCCTGTTCGCCCGGCATCGCGCAACTTACTTCGGCATGACCGGCAAGGAACTGCCCGCGGACGGCGTCATTACCGGATGTGGCACTGTTGACGGACGTCTGGTTCACCTCGCCAGCCAGGACTTCACCGTGGTGGGCGGTGCGGCCGGTGAAACACATTGCAGCAAGATCGCCGACATGATGGGCATGTCGCTCAAGACCGGCAGTCCGTTCGTCTTCATCAATGACTCCGGCGGAGCGCGCGTTCAGGAGGGCACCGACAGCCTCGACGGCTATGCGCGGGTGTTCTACAACAACGTGATGCTTTCGGGTACCGTGCCGCAGATCGCGGTGATTTGCGGCCCGTGCGCCGGTGGCGCAGCATACAGCCCTGCCCTTACCGACTTTGTGATTCAGACCCAGCAGGCCCGCATGTTCATCACCGGGCCGCAGGTCATCAAGCAGGTCACGGGCGAAGACGTCAGCGCTGAAGAACTGGGCGGCCCGCAGTCGCAGATGAATCACTCCGGCGTTGTGCACCTGGTGGCACAGGATGATAACGAAGCCCTCGACCTTTGCCGGCGTTTGCTCAGCTTCATGCCCTCCAATAATCTTGAAGACCCGCCGCGCATGCCCTTTACTTCGCGCCTGAAATCCGACTCGGACATGAACACGGTGTTGCCGGTCGACCCGAAAATTCCGTACGACGTCCGGGAAATCGTGAAGCGCGTCCTCGACTATCAGGACTTCCTCGAGATTCAGCCCGGGTTTGCCGCCAACATTGTCATCGGCTTTGGCCGTCTGCAGGGGCGCCCGGTGGGCATCGTGGCCAATCAGCCCAGCGTGCTGGCCGGCGTGCTCGACATCGATGCCTCCGATAAATCGGCCCGGTTCATCCGCTTCTGCAACGCGTTCAACATTCCACTGCTCACCTTTGTCGACGTGCCGGGATTTCTTCCCGGAGTGGAGCAGGAGCGCGGCGGCATCATTCGCCACGGCGCCAAATTGCTGTTTGCCTATTCGGCCGCCACGGTTCCCAAAATCACGGTGGTGCTGCGCAAAGCCTATGGCGGAGCCTACATCGCCATGTGCTCCAAGGGTCTGGGAGCGGACCGCGTAATCGCGTGGCCAACAGCGGAGATCGCGGTCATGGGCGCCGAGGGCGCAGCCGAGATCGTCTTCCGGCGCGAGATCGACTCGGCGCATGATCAGGCGGCCCGGCGCAAAGAACTTGTCGAAGAGTATCGGGAAACATTTGCCAATCCCTATGTTGCAGCAGGCCGTCGCCTGGTCGACGAGATTATCGAGCCCTCTGAAACCAGAAGGCACCTGGCGCTCGCACTCGAATCGTTGCATGGCAAGCGCGAACTCCGTCCCCAGAAAAAGCATGGACTCATTCCTCTCTAAAAAGGACCGGCACGTGACATTGCATTGGACTGATCTGGCGTTAATCGTGGCGATCGTTGGATCGGGAAGTACGGTTGTCTATTTTCTGTTGATGCGCATCCTCCGGCTGACGGTCCTCGATCGTCAACGCGAATTGGAACACCGGGTCGCCATGCTTGCCGAAGTGATGCGGAGCATGGAACTGCGGCTCGGCGAACAAGGCCCCTCGTTGGAATCGACCGCATCGCAGGATGCTGAGCAGGAATTGATTCCAGTCACCGATCCTGCCCATCGAGAGGAAGAGGACGAACTCCCGGCCGAAATGAAGGCCGTCATCGCCGCCGCCGCGGTTGCGGCTCTGGGTCCCAAGGCCCGCGTTGTTTCTGCTCGCGCGGTGCGGCCCGACGACGTGGTAAGCCCATGGTCGCAGCAGGGCAGAGTGAGCGTTCAAGCCTCCCACAATCTTCGCGTGCGAAGGTGAACAGGGGAAAAAAATGAAGCTTCGCATCACCATCGAAGGCAAGACGTACGACGCCGAGGTCGAGATCCTGGAGGACGAGGAGAGTGGACCGCCGTTTCAATCGTATTCACAGGTTGCCGCCCCCTATCCGCCTGCACCCGTTTCTGCTTCGCCCGGCCAAACCAATGGAACCGGTACCGGCGCGGCCGACAAGTTTTGTCGCAGCCCGGTCACCGGCCTGGTGATCGGGGTCAATGTTGAACCTGGCCAGGAGGTTCAGCCCAACGATCTGCTCCTGGTGCTCGAGGCCATGAAGATGGAAACGCGGGTGACAGCCACCCATGCCCAAACCGTTAAGACGGTCAACGTGACTCCGGGCAACCCGGTGAGACTGCACCAGGCTCTGATCGAGTTCGAGTAGGACTTAGGTGGATAGAAGATCATCCCATTCGCGAAAGGTTTACACATGATCGATGTCGATCAGGAAATAAAGACGGTTCCGGGAATCAAGTTCGTCGACCATATCGCCATCGCCGTAAAGCACGGCGACCTCGACAACCAAGTCCGGGCGTACGAAATGCTTGGCTTTCGCGAGATTCATCGCGAAGAAATTTCGGGATACGACCAGGTGCGCGAGGCGCTGCTGGCCATCGGTGACGGCTCCAACCTGATCCAACTGCTGGAGCCGCTCAGTCCGGATTCGCCCTTGCAGAAAACCATCGATAAAAATGGGGGCCGCCCCGGAATCGCGCACATCGCTTTTCGTGTGGAAAGCGCGCAGCGCGCATTCGACACCATGCGCTCCCAGGGATTTCAAATTATCGACAAAGCGCCGCGCGCGGGCTCGCGCGAAACTACCGTCTTCTTCGTTCATCCCAAATCAAGAACCGACAATCCATTCGGCGTTCTCTTCGAGATTGTCCAAGCCCCGGAGAACAAGTGACGGCCATGGCCACACCATCCTTTCTCTCCGAATTTGCGCCGGTCGCCACCGAAGCCTGGGAGCAGGCGATTCGCGAGGATCTGAAGGGTGCAGACTACGCCGAAAAGCTGGTCTGGCGCTCGCCGGAGGGCTTCAACGTCAAGCCCTATTACCGCGCCGAAGATCTGGCCGGTATCGAATTCCTGAATGCTGCGCCTGGTGCTTTTCCTTATGTGCGCGGCATCGGTCAGAGCGGCGGCTGGCGAATTCGCGAACAGGTCGATGCCGTCGATCCGGAGGACGCCAACCGCGCCGCGCAATGTGCAGTGGCGGCGGGCGCGGAAGAGATCGCATTCAGCCGCGCTGCTGTCTCCAACAATTCGGATCTCGGTATCCTTCTCTCCAACCTTAGCGAAGTCCCGGT
>DASXGD010000546.1:0-3759 GCA_036489245.1 Occallatibacter sp.
TTGAAGCCGATGGCGTAGAGCCAGGTTCGAAAAAGCGCAGTGGCCTGGTAGCGTGCGGTGCCGCGCAGGACAGCCAGGAAAGTTTCCTGGGTGAGCTCTTCGGCTTGCGGGGTGTTGTCGAGGCGGCGCCGGAAGAATCCGAACAGCGGTTGTTTATAGCGGGCAAAGAGCACGTTGAATGCATCGGCCTGACCGCGCGCGAACGCCACCATCAATTGCTCGTCGGTCTGACCGTCGACCGGACAGGGACTGCCGGAACTTTCGGGGCGGCCACTCATGGGGTTGGCATCAAAGTCTTGCACCTGATTCTCTTCCTCCGCAACTGGAGAACGATCACGGATGACGATCTTGCATTTGGAATCGCAAGGTGATTCATGACTGGTAATGCATTGAGAGGGAGAATAGTTCCGTGGGCTGGAAAATTCTTGTTTATCGGAAATTGTTGAATACAGGATTTTGCGGCCGGCGGCCGGTTGGGGGAAGATTGCTGCTTGAGGTTCGTGGTCTCCCACCCTAACGACGTCTGATGGCGTCGTTAGAATGGGGCACCCCATTTGTGGCACGTTGATTGCGGTGAACCAAAAGGCCAAATGGGTCACCCGCTGCACTCGTGTATCGTGACCCCAGAGTTCTTTTTATTGGTTCTGGAGATCATTCTGTCCGTTTTTGCCGCCATCGACGTCGGTTCCAATTCCTGCCGATTGAAAATTGCGCGGGTCGTGGCGCACCAGCTCAAGACCCTGCACGAGGATCGGGAGATTACGCGGCTGGGGTCGAGCGTGTTTGAGTCGGGGCTGATTTCACCGGAGGCCATGGCGGCCACGCTGCGTGCTCTCAAGCGCTTCCAGCGAGCGGTACAGGAGCATGGGGCCGAACAGATTCGCGTGGCTGCCACCTCGGCCATGCGCGACGCTCGCAATGCAGCGGCGTTCCAGGCGTGGGTGAAGGCCGAGACCGGCTGGAATATGGAAGTGATCTCGGGGCTCGAGGAGGCGCGGCTCATCCACCGCGGGCTGATGAGCGGCGAGCCGGGCGTAACCGGACGCGTGCTGCTGGTTGACCTGGGCGGCGGCAGTTGCGAGATTACGCTGTCCGAAAACAAGCGCCTCAAAGAAACGATCAGCCTGCCGCTGGGCGCGGTGCGGCTCACCGAAGAGTTTCTCACTGTCGCCGATCCCGCGTCCGCCGAGGGGCTGGCGCAGATGCACCAGTTGATTGCCCGGGAACTGCGCCGCGCGCGCCGCCGGATTCCCGCGGAAAAGGTGGCGCAGGTGATTGCCACCTCGGGCACTGCGGCGGCGCTGGCGGATGCATGCGCGGCGGTGATCAAGTCTGCCGGAGTGGCGGGAAAGCCGGCCAAAGCCGCGGCCAAGAGATCGCGGGGCGTGGCGACCACGTGGCAAACCGTGTCCGCGGGGATGGCAGGATTCGCACCCGCACAACTGGTGCGCAAACTGGCCTCGAAACTGGCGAAGATGACCCTGCCGGAGCGTGAGGCGCTGCCCGGCATCGGGCCGCGACGGGCGGAAATCATTGTTGCGGGGGCAGAGGTGTTCGCGGAATTGCTGGAGACGTTCGGGCTCTCCGGGTTTCGCTATTCTCCGCTCGGGCTGCGCGACGGGATACTTGCCCAGATGCTGGCGGAGACCGACACGCGGGCCAGCGGCCACCGCGAATTTGAGCACGAGCGGTGGGAGAGCGTGCTGGCCACAGCGCGGCGCTACGGAGTGAATACACGCGATGCGGAACCGGTGCGGGCGCACGCGCTCCAACTCTATCGCGAATTGAGGAACCTGCACGCTCTTCCGCCCGAATATGAAAACTGGCTGGCCGCGGCGGCGGTGTTGCGCGATACCGGCAAGTTCATCAATCACCAGGGGCATCATCGTCACGCGCAGTACATCATTTCGAGTTCCGAGCTTTACGGATACACGCCGGTGCAGCGAACGATCGTGTCGGCACTGGCGCGCTACCTGGGCAAGAGCCGGCCCCAGCCCGGAGACCGCGCGCTGCGCAACATACCGTCGGAGGAGCACATGAACGTGCACCGGGCGGTGGTGCTGCTGCGGCTGGCGGCGGCGCTGAACCAGGACCGGGCCAGCGATGTGCTGCGGGTGGCCGCTAAGGTGTATCCGAAGCGGATTTACCTGGAGATCAAGCCGGGACGAACGGGCGCGGAACTGGAGCTCTGGTCGCTGCGCAAGGAGTCCGGCTACTTCCGCGAAGTCTTTGGGCGCGAGCTCTTTCCAACGCTGGTGTAGATGGAGCGGACGGTTCGCGGATCGAGGAGCCATTGCACCTGGGGCGGATGCCGGTCGAGATCGATGCGCACGATGGAACCCTTGCGCATGCGCAGGTTGGCGCCGCCGTTGCCGGTGATCAGCCGGCCCATGAACTGAAACAGGTTGGGATTGTGTCCGACGACGAGCACTCCCTCGCGGTCGGCGTACTTGGCCAGCAGCGCGTGAAAAGCCGGATAGTCCGCCTCAAGCGAAAGGGCGGGGCTGATTTCCACCTTGGCCTCGTAGCCAAGCTCGGTGCCGACAAACTGGGCAGTCTGCAAGGCCCGCTTCAAGGGGCTGGAAACGATGACGTCGATTTGAACTTTGAGCGCGCTCAGAACCCGCGCCATCAGCATGCACTGCTCCTTGCCTTCCTTGATCAGTCCTCTTTTCTTGTCGAGAAGGGGATTGGTGCGACTGAGTCCGGCGTTGGCGTGGCGCATGAGGTAAAGGTTCATCGTGAGGGGGGACAGGCAGGAGAGATATAGGGTCGAGCCAGCTCCTTACCTCGGTGATGTTAACACATTTGTAACATGAGGCATCCGCCGGTCGAGGCGTGGCGATTCCGCGCAAGGATTGCCGGCGGGTGCGGGTTCCCACCACTGGCTCACCAGCAACCCGGCCAGCCATTTTCGCTGGTGCCTGAGGATGAATCCTGATTGCGCCAGTGCTTTGCGGTGGTCGGGAAGGGAGCGGATGGCGAGGCCGGTAAGGATTCCGAAGGCCCGGTAGAGGAGGGCAATCAGCAGCCCCGCGATGTATCGACCGAACCGGCTTGCGGGGAGGTTGAATTCGGAAACAACCCAGGCCGCATCGGGCGGCAGGCGGGATCGAAGGCGTGCGGCAAGCGATTCGATTTCATCGGGGGCCAGGCAGTCGAGGAAGAAGTGGGTCACGACCAGGTCGTAGTCTGCGGCCGGAGGCTCAAATGTGCGGATGTCGGCGACCTCGATCTGAACGCGGGCTCGGTGAGGGCCGGCACGGCGCGCAAGTTCGGAGAGCATGGCGGGGCTGGCGTCGATGGCGTCGACGAGAATTGCCGGGTTGTGTGCGAGGAGACGAGCGGTGAATCGTCCGTCGCCATCGCCCAGGGCCAGAGCCCTCCGGCAATGGCTGAGCCGGTCAAGAAACGCGCATCGGCACAGCCAGAGAAATGGACCGAGGCTGAGCCACTCCATCCAGCGATAGACGTGAGCGAGGCGATCGAAAGCAGGTAGAGGCATCGCGGCCGAGCGAATCGCGGGCGGAGACGACGCGAGGCTCATGAATGAAAAGGCCCGTGGATCAGGAGCAAGGCCGGCGTGAGCAGAACCAGGTCGGCGCCGGCGCGCACTGCCAGGGGCGAGAGCCGGAAGCGAAATCGATCGAGCAGGACGAGCAGCGAGGCGCTACCGGCTCCGGCGCCCACAAGAGCGGCGGAACGCGGTTCGTTCCATAGAAGAACAAGCGCGAGGAGTACTCCCACAACGCCGACAAA
>DASXGD010000017.1:0-5244 GCA_036489245.1 Occallatibacter sp.
CCAGTTGCCACGCCAGGTGATCGGCCAGGGTCGTCGGCTGAGACAGGAAATTCTCAAAGGAAGGCTTTTCGCTCTCTTCATATTCCGGCTGAGTCCGGTAGCCGGGGTCCAGATACTCCTGGAAATACGATCCGAAATCGATTTCGTTAAACGGATCCTTGGGCGGGGGGGCCGCTGCTTCTTCGACTGGACGTTCCAGCTTCTCCTCGCGCCCGGCCACCTCGTCCAGCATCGGAACCGACTCGTCGATCTCTTCCAGGACGGGATTTTCCACCATCTCGGCATCGATCATCTCCTTCAGCTCGAGCTTGTTGAGCGCCAGCACGCTCACCATCTGCATCAAGCCAGGGGTAAGGATCTGGCGTTGCGCCACCTTCAAGCTCAATTTGGGCTGCAACAGCGCCATAAGAGGATCTCGGTTCCCGCTGGGATTACTACCAGTGTAATGAAATGATGAAAAGCCCGTAGCGGAAAACGCCCGTTTCCGATCCCCTGGTTCCGGAATGGAATCCCACCACTCGGGAACTCCGTTTGCTGCAAGTAGGATGCGGGCTTTCCGCGACGGATAATCGTTCTGAAAATATTATGACCAGCTCTCTGGCAACCGTCGAGTCCTGACCCGCGGGTACCCGACTGCCTCAGCGCATCGAGAACCCCTCGCCGAGATAGACGCGCCGGACCTCCACATCGTTTCCTAGTTCGTGGGGTGTCCCGGCTCGGAATATCTTCCCCTCCGCAATAATATAGGCCCGGTCCGTAACGCTCAGCGTCTCCCGCACGTTGTGGTCGGTGACCAGGATCCCGATCCCGCTGGCCTTCAGGTCGAAAATGATCTTCTGCAACTCCAGCACCGCAATGGGATCGATGCCGCTGAACGGCTCATCGAGGAGGATGAAGTTTGGCTGGATGCACAACGACCGGGCAATCTCAACCCGCCGCCGCTCGCCCCCGGAGAGCGCGAACCCGCGCGTGCTCCGGATATGGTCCAGGTTCAACTGTTTGATCAGGCGTTCCGCCTGCGTGCGGCGTTCGCGATCTCCCAGCGGCTGGGCTTCGAGGACCGCGAGAATGTTCTCTTCCACGGTCAGCTTCCGAAAAACCGAAGGCTCCTGGGGAAGATAGCTGATGCCGAAATTCCGGGCCCGCAAATACATCGGAACCCGCGTGATGTCCGTCTCGTCCACCATCACACGGCCCGATTCCGGCACCACCAGCCCCACGATCATATAAAAACTGGTGGTTTTGCCCGCGCCGTTTGGGCCCAGCAGGCCGACCACTTCGCCCCGGGAAATCCGCAGGTTGACTCCGCGGACAACCTGCCGACCCTTATACGACTTGCCGATGCCCTCGGCGATCAGTGTTTCCATCCAGCTTTCGCGCGTGCCTTTCCAGACAGGCCGCCGCCGTCACTTGGGGGCCATGGTTTCCGTTGAAGTCTTGCCGCCGCCGCCTTCGATACTGACGCTATCATCGCGGCTATTGAAAATCAAAGATGCCCCGGTCACGCTGCCACGCGCGAGGTCTGTCATCCGGGGAGGCGCCGCGGCGGTCCCGGTGAGCACATACTCGCCCGTCTCGCTTGAATAGACCAGCCGCTGGCCGGTTCCGCGCCGCCCCTCCGAGCTGACCGCCACGTCGCCGCTGGCGATCATGCGATCCACCTGCGCCGCGGATCCGTCCTTGCCGGCGTGATTGCCCGGAGGCAGCAGCACCAGTTCCAGTTCTTTCGAAATCGACGTGGCCATCCCCGTCTCCGCGACCACGGTGCCCGCCGCACCTCCGTTTATGACGGCTTTCCGCTCGCCTTCGGAGTACTTCAGCTCTCCTCCCCGCACCCGAATCACGGACGGTGCCGCTCCAGGCTTCGCTTCGTGTGTCGCGGTCGCCTGGCTTCCCTTCCCATCAGCTGACAAGCTGGAAGATCCCGGCTGCCCGCCCTTGAGCGTATCCATTCCTGCCGCGCTCAACATCACCACCCGTACCGGATTCGTCGCGTTCGGACTGCGCGCCACCAGCGTCTGCCGGTTGCGGTTCAATACGATCTCAGGAGCTGCAATCGAATTCGCCTGCTGCCACAACCGCGCCTGCCCCCGGAAAGTCGCCTCTCCGGTCGATTGGTGCAGTTGCGCTTCATCGGCCACGATATGCGCCGGACCTTCTCCGCCCAGTGCACCGCCCCCGGGGACCGCCGCGCCGCCCGGCTGTTTTTTTCCAGTCCCCCCGCTGGCCGCAGGCAGGGGAGCCCAGGTTGCCTTCACACTCCCTTGGGCAAACGCGTCCCCCGAAACCTGCAGGACATCGACCTTGTCGGCCGTCAGTTGAAGCGCCCCGTTCTCCACGCGCGGATTCGCCGTCAGGTGCAGCCGTTCTTCCCCGCCTTCGTACACAGCGTGTCCCGCGGTCGCCCGCAATGGCGGATGCGCCTCCGAATCCGATCCTCGCGGAGGCTCCTCGACCAGGACCACATTTCCGTCCACCGTGGCCGATTCAATCTGCGCCAGGGCGCCGGAAGCGTTCTCTGCTCCGCCAGTTTCACCCGCGATTCCGGGATGAGACTTCGCCGCCCCCGGTCCTTTTCCTGCCAAATCTCGGTTCGCCGAAGCCGGCGCGAAATTGACCTCGATCCGGTCCCCGCTCGTGGTCTGCCGCGTGCCTGAAGACGTTACCTGGTCCAGCACTGCGTGGCCGGTTCCAAGCGCGCTGGTCAGCACTTGTCCCGCCCCGAAAGACGCCGTCACCTCATCGGCGGCCATGCGCGACGGGATCACCGGACCTTGATCCAACCGGGTGGCGCCCGTGATCACGACCCCTCCGCTGCCGTGGAGCGCGGAAAGTTCCAC
Source organism: Occallatibacter sp. (assembly GCA_036489245.1). Lineage (GTDB taxonomy): Bacteria > Acidobacteriota > Terriglobia > Terriglobales > Acidobacteriaceae > Telmatobacter. The sequence continues at coordinate 2,841 of DASXGD010000017.1, forward strand.
CTGCTTCTGGTCGGCCCGCTGCGGCGGACGGAAGTCGAGATCGGCCATCAGCGACCGCCAATCCCGGCTCACGGTTCGTGTGCCGCTTTTGTCCTCATGCAAGGGGGTCGTCTCTTCGCTGTGCATGGTCACGCCACGTTCGAGATGGGCAGACTGGAGCGCCCCCTGCGATGCGAACACCAGGTCCGCCGAGGGGGCGGAGCCAGACACCTGGCGTCCCTTGCCGGTTGAGTCCAGCGCGGCTCCGCCTTCAAGCCGCCCGCGCCGGGGCTGATTGTGCTCGTCGAACTCCAGCCACCCCCGCGGCGCAGCAATATGCGCGGCCGTCGCCGTTTTCATCGAGAATCCATTGCTGGCGTCGAGCCGCGCCGCCGATCCATCGTCGCGAAACAGGATGTTCGCGTCCCCTGCCGCGGCCTCCCCGCCTCGGAAGCTGGCTGAAGCAGCATGCATTCTGCACAACAGGGTGTCGCGCTCGAACTCCGCGTGCTCCGCGTGTAACACCACATTTTCACTTCCCCGCTTGACGTTTAATTCAACCGCCCGGTCCAGCACCAGGCGACCGTGATCCGAGTCGAAGGTGGCGCCGATGGACGAGCCATTTCCCTGCGTGAGGGCAAATTCTACGCGGGCTTCCGTCGTAGCCACACCTGTCTTCTGATCGAACGTCAAGGCGCTCGTTTTCACATGGATCTCGCCGTGCGACGCCATCGCCGCAGCGCTCTGCAGCGGAGAATTGCCGGATCCACCGTCCGGAATTGCCCGCCCCGGCACACGCTTGGGCGTGCCAACCACGGATTCGCCCGGATGCTCCAGCGTAATCTCCACGGGCCCCGCGGCGATGACCTTGCCGTTCTTCTGGTCATATTCAAATTCGCCGCCCGAGATCCGGTCGACCCGCTTGCCATCTTCCCCGAAAAGCTCGATCTGCACGTCATGAAGCACCGCCGTTCCCTGCTTCATCTGCACCAATTTGGAGGCCCGGATTTTGAACTGGGAGTGCTCCCCGATATTGCGCGCAATGAGGACCTGGTTTGATTCCTGTTGAATGTCCACTCCGAGACGCTTGGGTATTTCGCGCAGGATAAAGCGGCTTTTCCAGTGCGCCAGGACCAGAAACGCCACCAGCGCCACAACCAGGAGAGCGCCGGCCGCGAGTACCAGGGTCCGCAACCGCTCGATGGTCAGGCGCACACGCTAATTCCCCCGGCCGAGACGCGCCGCCAGCCGCTGCGCAAGACTCTCCCCCAGTTCGCTCCACAACAGGCGTGCCGTCGCGCCCGAGGCCTTCTCCACGCTCGCGGTCAGATCCACAAGCTGGCGCACGTTCACCTCGATATGGCGCGCCGCCACCGAATCCAGTTCGGCCTCTTCCTCCAGGAACGGAGTATCGCTGCCGAAATCGATGCGAATGTGGCCTTCCTGCTCATACGCGCCCTCGTCAAACAGCGGCCCAAACCCAGTCACCCGTACCAGCCGTGTGCCCCGCGCCCACCGCGGATCGAGACCGGGATGCTTGTCATCCTGAGCGAGCCCTACCCCACCACTCTTGTCATCCTGAGCGAAGGTCGCCGCGGCGACCGCAGTCGAAGGACCTGCGGTTCCCGTCGGAGCGGTCTCCAACTCCCACAAGTCCCACCCGATCTGGAACTCGTAAGCGTAATCTTCGTGGAGCAGTTCCAGCGCTTCTTCAACTGCCGCGCGCGGTTCGGCTCCCATGTTTCCGGTCGGGGCCGGACCGCCCGCCCGGCGCCCATACACCTGCTGGAACACTGGCGATTCGCTCCAGTTCACCGGCCACACCGTGGCGGAATAGACCAGGGGCTCACCGCCATGTCTGGCGAACTCGCTCAGGACCGCAACCAGTTTGTCGGGCAGCCCTGCCAGGCGAAGATTGGGGTACCACAAACTCAAATAAAGTGCGTCGGACATCTCTCTGGATTGTAGACGCGCGAGGATGCCCTTGCGAATGACGCGGACAGGGTGTCCTGTTCGGCGATGTACACTTTCCGCCATGCGAAAGTCCGGATTCCGTTTTGTCCTTGCCGTGGTGTTTGCTGCCCAGGCCGCCGTTCTGTGCCCTTCCGCCCAGGCCGCCGCCGACGGCGAACTGCAGTTTGCTGATCTGGGCGTCTGCAAGCTTGCCAGGGGAAGGGAGATCGAGAATTGCCGGCTCGGCTACCGCACCTGGGGAGCCCTCAACGAGCAGCGGTCCAACGCGGTTCTCTTTCCGTCCTGGTTTTCAGGCAATAGCAACAACATCGCCGCTTTCGTCGGCCCGGACAAGATGGTCGATCCGGCGAAGTTCTTTCTCATCGCTATCGATGCCTTGGGCGACGGCGTGTCATCCTCGCCTTCGAACTCGGAGACGGAACATGGCACCCGGTTTCCCCCCATCACCGTC
>DASXGD010000051.1:0-3146 GCA_036489245.1 Occallatibacter sp.
GCTCGGAATTACCGAGTCCGGCTTCTATCCAGGCGTGATTTACTACTTCACCTTCTGGCTTCCGCCCTCCCGACGCACCCGGGTTCTGGCGCTGTTTCTTCTTGCGCTTCCTCTGTGCAATTCCATCGGTTCGCCGATCTCTGCCCACATCCTGCTCATGAACCAGGTTGCGGGACTCAAGGGCTGGCAATGGCTGTTTCTCATCGAAGGCGCGCCGGCCTTGCTGCTGGGCGCGGTCACGTGGTTCGTGCTTGCCGACGATCCGTGGTCGGCGGCCTGGCTCTCGCCGGCCGAAAAGGAAGAACTCAAAGGAGCCATGCGCAGCGAAGAACAGGGGCACCACCGGAAAACCGGACGGTCCTGGCCGCACGTGCTGCGCGACTCGGCCGCGTATTTCCTGTGGAGCACCGGCATCTACGGACTGAGTTTTTTTCTGCCTAAAATCCTGGTGTCCGCGGGAGCGTCGACTCTGGCAACCGGCTGGTGGTCCGCGCTGACTTTCACCGCCGGCGCCGGGGCGTTGTTGTGGGCCAGCATGCAGCGCGGCCATCGCGCCTTGCCATTGTTGTTTCTGGCCGCGGCTTCGGGCTTTGCCTGCGCAGGCCTGGCCCACAGCGTGCCCTCGGCCGTAGCCGGCTTCTGCCTCGCCGCCATGGGACTGCTGGCCTCGCTCCCCATCTTCTGGAGCGTGGCCGCCAGCCGGCTCAGTGGTAAAGCCGCGGGCGCGGCCATCGCCATCGTCAACTCAGCGGGAGCGGTGGGCGCCTTCGCCGGACCCTACGCCATGGGCTGGCTCCGCGATTCGACTCACAGCTATTCGGCGGGGCTGTGGGCCATCGCCGCATGTCTCGCTCTCGGATCGGCGTTCGTCGTCCAGCCCCGCGTTCAACGAGAATCAGCTCCCGCCTGACAGGCCGCCTTCGATAGAGAGCAGTACCCTAGAACGGAATATCCTCGTCGGAGATCTCGGCGGACTGGGCGAAGTCCTCGTGGCCCGCCGCAGGCCGCTGATCCAAGCTCGACGCGCTGCTCGACGAACTCGAACTGCGGCTGTATCCGCCGGAGCCACCCTCGTCGCGACCGGAAAGTAGCGAGAGATCGTTCACAATAATCTCGGTGCGGTAGCGCTTCTGGCCTGATTCCTTGTCATCCCAGCTGCGGGTCTGAATCTTGCCCTCAACGAACAGCTTCGATCCTTTCTTCACATAATCGCGGACAATCTCAGCGAGGCGCGTGAAGGCAACCAGGTTATGCCATTCGGTACGGTCCTGCCAGTTGCCCTGCGCGTCCTTCTGGCGGTCGCTGGTGGCCAGCGTAAAGTTGGCGACCATCGTACCGCCGCCCGTCGACCGGATTTCGGGGTCCTTCCCCACGTTTCCTAAAAGGATGACTTTGTTGACGCTCTTGGCCATTTGTTTTCCCGGGTTTGTGTCCGCTGCTAATTCCTGCTGCCACCGCTAATTTTGACTGGCATAATCGCAAAGCCTGTTGCTAATTCCAGCTGTCGCAATCGCCTACCCCTCTGCTAATTTCTGCTGTCACAATCGCGAAATGCGGGGTCGACCCAGCCCGGCCAGTGAACCTGAGCGGACGCTCCTTTCTTCGAATTCTTCGTATTCTCCGAAAGTATAAACGTCGAAAGGATCGATAGGACCAGTGCCCGCAAGCCAGTGTCCTCCAAGAGCCGCGCGCCTGGCGGCGCTTTGTTAAGAAAGCACCATGTTATCAATAAGTTGGCGCCGATTCAAAGCGATGATGTCATTCCGGACACGCTTCACCAGGCAGTGCCCGGACCAGAGTCATTGGTTCGGCTGGACTTAGGATGAACTTGTATGTTCATGTTTCAAGATTGAATGTGACGCCTGCCTGCATCTAATTGGATAGTTGGCAGAAATCTCTTCTTGCACCTTTCTCACTCAAGCTATTTCCTCTCTGCGCCCAGTTGTGCTTCTCCAATTTTGATCCTTTGTCGAACTGCGATTGTCTTGGCACGACTTTCCCCGGAGAGGTCTATGAGTCGTCCTAAACGCATCCTGCTTGTGAGCAGGGATCTGATGGCGCTGCAGACGCGGAAGTTGATGCTGGGCGCCTATTTCGATGTGAATGCAGCGGGCAGAGTCCTGGAAGCGAAGACGCTTCTGGCAGAACAGCATTTCGACCTGATCGTACTCTGTAATACCCTCAGCCTGGACGATCGCCGGGGGATCACGGAATCAGCGCAACGACATTGCCCGCAGGCCAAGATCCTGGTGCTTACTGCCGCCGGTGACGCTCCTGGACCGGCGGACGTTCATCGTGACTTCTTGCCCGCCCATGAAGGTCCGTTTACCCTGGTGAAAAAGTCGGCCGAATTGCTGGGCTTCGAGTTCAAAAGCAAAGGCCGCATGGTGCAGGTCGCGCCGCCCGGCCTCGTGGCGGCTCCCTCGGGCGCATAAAATCGGCCTGGCTTGTTGAGCCAAGCCAGACCCTTGCCGGCCTCGATTCGGGCTGCGCGTCAGGAGGTCATACGGCTTGCGGGCTGTTGCGGTGCGCTTCGCCAGGCCGTGTCGGCTGCTGCAGGAGAGAGCGAACTGCATCGAGAAGGGCCTGCGGGCCCGATGCCACCTTGAGGTCTGGATGATACGTATCCGGCGAAGAATCGAGCGGGTTAATCGAGAGAATCTGGATCGCTGGATGATACTGCCGCAAGAATCCGGCGAGCGCGATGGCACGTTCGCTATCGACCGAACGACAGATCAGGGCCAGATCGAATGAGCGCACACGGCTGGCGGGAATGGCGGTGTTGCTCTCCATCGACTCTGTTTGATAGCCGTCCTTTTGCAACAACAAGTCCCGGGACCTGCGAAGACCGTCATCGTCGCAGATGGAGAGTACGCGAGCCGGAGAGGCCACGGTTTGGCGGACGGGGCGCAGCATCATAGGACAATCCCACACACGCCGGCAGGGAAAAGGGGCAATTCGTGTGTCGGTAAAGACCAGACTATGCAAATAGGGACACAAAATGTAACTGGGGAAAATCCGGGGTTTCTGGTCGTAGTAGTTGTCTACGATAGAGATTGCGGAGGCGATCTTCAGCTGATGATGCCGTGAGAGATGGCGTAGCGCGTAAGTTCGGCGGTCGTGCGGACCCCCAATTCGTCCATAAG
>DASXGD010000057.1:0-1998 GCA_036489245.1 Occallatibacter sp.
GTGAAGAAGTCGATCGCTTCCGATCCTTCGCGATGGCCGTTGCCGGTGTGCTTCACTCCGCCAAACGGCAAGTGCACTTCAGCGCCAATGGTGGGCGCGTTGATGTAGGTGATGCCGGCTTCGAGGTCGCGCATGGCCGTAAAGGCGCGATTCACGTCCCTGGTATACAACGCGGTCGAGAGGCCGTAGTCGATGGAGTTGGCGATTTCGATTCCCTGCTCGAAGGTGTCGAACTCGACGAGACTCACCACCGGGCCGAAGACTTCCTCGCGAGCAATGCGCATGCAGGGAGTCACCGAGCCGAGAACGGTGGGCGCGAAGAAAGTTCCATTCAGATGCTCGCCCTCCTGCAGCGGGACACCGCCTGCGAGCAATTCAGCACCCTCCCCGAGGGCAATGCCCACATATTTCTTTGAGGTCTCGATCTGGCCCCCGTTCACCTGCGGCCCGACCTCGACGGTTGGATCGAGCCCGTTGCCGATCTTCAATCTCTTGACCCGCTCCACCAGCTTCGCGGTAAACTCCGCCGCGATTCCCTTCTGCAACAGGATGCGGCTGGTCGCCGTGCAGCGCTGGCCGGTGGTTCCGAATGCTCCCCACAAGGCGCCGTCGAGCGCCAGGTCCAGGTTGGCATCGTCGAGCACGATCTGGGCATTTTTGCCGCCCATCTCGAGCGAAACCGGCTTGAAGTTGGCTGCCGCCCGCTGCGCCACCAGAGAGCCCACCTCGCTCGATCCGGTAAAGCTGATGGCGCGCACATCGGGATGCTCCACAAGCGCGTTTCCCGCCGACGAGCCGCCTCCGCACACGATATTGACCACGCCCGGCGGTAGCCCCGCATCGACGAGCGCCTGGACAAGGTTGTAGACCGAAAGCGGCGTATCGGTGGCTGGCTTGATTACACAGGTGTTTCCGGAAACCAAGGCCGGAAACAGCTTCCACGACGGAATCGCCATGGGAAAATTCCACGGGGTAATCAGGCCCACCACCCCCACCGGCATGCGCACGCTCATGGCAAACTTATTCTGCAGTTCGCTGGGGGTCGTCTTCCCATACAGGCGCCGGCCCTCGCCGGCCACGAAATAGGCCTCGTCGATGGCCTCCTGCACGTCGCCGCGGGTTTCGGCCAGAACCTTTCCCATTTCCCGCGTCATGTCGCGGGCGTACTGTTCCTTGCGCTGCTGCAACAGGCCGCCGGCGCGGAAAAGAATCTCGGCCCGCTTGGGCGCCGGAAACAGCCGCCAGGTTGCGAAAGCTTTCTTGGCCGCAGCCACGGCCAGCGCCACGTCTTCCGAACCGGAAGCAGGAAACTCTCCAACGACATCAGAATGATCGGCCGGGTTCACGTTTGCAAACGTCTTGCCCGTACGGGCAGGCAGCCATTCGCCGCCAATCAAATTGCGATATTCATTACGGGACTCAATACGGGACTCAATACGGTACATGGAAGAAACCTCGGAATAGCGATCGGGCCAAAGATCCGTTTTGCGCCATCCTCCGGGGCCGAACTGCGGCTCGGTCGGACGGATGACGTAACTCAAGTGCTTTACCGCACATTTACAGAGACCGCACATGCGGTATTCTGACATCAGCGGCAAACATTAGAGTTTATAGCAATCGGCCAGGCTCTCAAGCCCACGAACGGGCCTCGTCTCGCCTTTTGCTCACTGGCCGTACAATACTTCGTAAGGCAGGAACCAGGGTCCCCATGTCATTGAACGGCTATCCTTCGCGGTCCCCGCGCACGCACGGTCTGCGCTCGCTTTTCAGCATGTTTTCCAGCGACCTGGCGATCGACCTCGGTACCGCCAATACGCTCGTTTACGCCGCCGGCAAAGGCATCGTGGTCAACGAACCCTCCATCGTGGCCATTAACAAGAACACCGGCGAGGTGGAGGCGGTAGGCAAGGAAGCCAAGGACATGCTGGGCCGCACGCCCGGAAACATCGTGGCCATCAAGCCCATGAAAGACGGCGTCATCGCGGACTTCAAAGTCAC
>DASXGD010000410.1:0-20594 GCA_036489245.1 Occallatibacter sp.
CCCGCCGGGCTGAAATCCCATCTTTTTGACCACCTCATCGTATTGCGCAAGGGTACCCTGGGGAAAATCCTGCTGTACGGCGATTGCCATTCTTGAGACCTCCATGGTTTCGACTGCCCAAACAAAATACACCCACGGGACTAGGCGGGAAAAGTCTTATGGAATGACAGGCTCGGTTGTGCCGGGAGACGGTCAAGGTGGAGGAAGCGCCGCAGGTTCGGCGCGACCTCTCCAGGGCGCGGGTACTTGGGGCGCCTTCCCAGGGCTGCGCCCTGGGCTATTTTCGATTCCTCCCTCCGGGAGGTGCGACCTCGCGATCACGAGACGATCGATCTGAATGGATGGACCGCGTGTGCATGCCCCGGAACGCTTTGCGCGGCACGCTCCGCAGACTGCGTTTCTGAACTAACGAATGGGTATCCCAGGTCTCAGCAGCGAGACCTGGAGCGCTGGAGGCGAGGACAAGTGAAGGAGTCTAAGCCTAAAGTTGGAGAACAAACGCAGGTTCTTCGACTTCCTTCGCTACGCTCCGGTCGCTCAGGATGACAAATCGAAAAACGAAAAACAGTGGCTGTTGTTGCCGAATGCAGGATGCTAATTTATGCCGTCACCAAGCCCTTCCCCGCTGGACTCTTCGCAAACATCTGCTTGATTCCCCTGAGGGCCTGGCGGGTGCGTTCTTCGTTTTCGATGAGTGAAAAGCGCACGTGGCTGTCGCCATAGTCGCCGAAGCCTATGCCGGGGCTTACGGCTACTTTGGCCTCCGTCAGCAGTTGCTTGGAGAACTCGAGGGAGCCGAGCGCCTTGTAGGCTTCGGGGATCTGGGCCCAGACGAACATTGTTGCCTTCGGCATAGGGACCTGCCAGCCGAGCTTATTCAAGCCTTCGACCAGGACGTTGCGGCGGCTGCGGTAGGTGGAGCAGATTTCCTGCACGCACTCCTGCGGGCCTTCGAGGGCGAGGATGCTGGCGACCTGGATGGGCGTGAAGGTGCCGTAGTCGAAGTAACTCTTCAAACGCGCGAGGGCGTTGACGAGAACCGGATTGCCGACCATGAATCCGACGCGCCAGCCGGGCATGTTGTAGCTCTTGGAGAGAGTGAAGAACTCGACGGCGACATCCTTGGCGCCGGGGACCTCGAGCACGCTGGGGGGCTTGTAGCCGTCGAAGGCGATGTCGGCGTAGGCGAGATCGTGGATGAGATGGAAGCCGTATTGGCGGGCCAACTCGACCAGGCGGGCGAGGAAGGGGAGTTCGACGCACTGGGTGGTGGGGTTGGACGGAAAGTTGACGATGAGGGCCTTGGGGCGCGGGGTCATGCGCGGGATGAGGTCCTCGAGCTCGGCCAGAAATTTCTCGGGGTGCACGATGGGCACGCTGACTACGTGGGCTCCGGCGATCACCGGGCCGTAGATGTGGATGGGGTAGCTGGGATTGGGGACGAGCACGGTGTCGCGCGAGTCGAGGATGGCGAGGCAGAGGTGGGCGATGCCCTCCTTGGAGCCGATGGTGACGATGGCCTCGCGGTCGGGGTCGAGATCGACGTCGTAGCGTGACTTATACCAGTTGCAAATGGCGCGGCGGAGGCGGGGCAGGCCGCGCGAGACCGAATAGCGATGGGTGACGGGCTTCTGCGCCGCTTCAATCATCTTGTCGACGATGTGCCTGGGCGTGGCTCCGTCGGGGTTGCCCATGCCGAAATCGATGATGTCTTCTCCGCGGCGGCGGGCGGAAATCTTCATCTCCCCCGTGATGTTGAAGACATACGGAGGAAGACGTTGAATGCGGCTGAACTCTTCCATGGGAACCAGTTTACAGGGATCAGGGGGCAGGGAACAGGGAACAGGGAACAGGGAACGGTGCACAGCTTTCAGCTTCAGTTGCGACGTTCGGACGCCTGGGCCAGGTGGCGTATCAGGAAGCGGACCATTCCGAACTGGGCGCAGAGGCCGGCGAAGGAGAGGACGAGGGCGGGAATGACGGCGTCCGGGCGAGTGTGCGTCTGGAGGCGGAAGATCAGGGTGGCCAAACCGAAACCGAACAGAATGGACATCGCGACCAGGGAAACGATCAGCAGGCCGAGGGAAGAGGCGGGGTTATCGTCGGATTTGCGCAGGGACTCGAACATTGCCGCACGATACATGGGGCTGTCACCCAGGTCGTTGCGCGGGGACAAAATGACTTGTCAGTTGTCGGTTCTCAGTTGGCGGGCCAATGCAGGGGATGGGGGTCCGGAACTGCAGATCCTTCGCTGCGCTCAAGGATGACAACAGTGGATCAGTGGGCGTGGCCGTGGTGGTGGCCGGGGTCGGCGCCGCTGGCCATCTCTTCCATGGGCACCACGCAGCCCTCGAGGACCTCGCAGTTCTCGTGTTCGAACTGGATGGTGGTGTGGCAGATGTTGAAGTGGTCTTTGAGGACGTGGCGGAGTTTGCCGAGGATGGCTGCGCTTTCCGATGGGGGTATGTCGTGGATGGTGACGTGGCAGGCGAGGGCGCGGGATTGCGAGCCGAGGCTCCAGCAGTGGAGGTCGTGGACGTTGAGGACGCCGGGAACGGCCTCCATGCCCGTCCGGATGTGGTTGAGATCGACGTTGCGGGGCGTTCCTTCGAGGAGGATGTTGAGGGTTTCGCGCACGATGCCGGCACTGGACCAAAGGATGAGGGCCGCGATCACGAGCGAAAGAACGGGGTCGATCCAGTTACGGCCGGTAAGCAGGATGCCCGCGCCGCCTGCAATGACGGCGGCGGTGGAGAGGGTGTCGCCGGCCATGTGGATGAAGGCGGAGCGAAGGTTGACGTCGCGAGCAACGCCCCAGAGCAGGGCGGCGATCGCGCCGTTCATGAGCACGCCGGCGGCGGCCACGTACATCATGAGGCGGGGCTGGACGGCGACCGGCGTGTAGAGGCGGCGGACGGCCTCAATGCCGATCCAGATGGAGATCAGGATGAGGGTGCCTGCATTGATGAAGGCGGCCAGAACGCCGGCGCGCTGATAGCCGAAGGTCCGGGCATCGTCGGCGGGACGGGTCTGGAAGTAGACTGCGGCGAAGCTGAGGAGGAGGGCAAGAAAGTCGGAGACGTTGTGACCGGATTCAGAGAGCAGCGCCAGGGAGTGGGCGCGGAGTCCAGCAATAAACGTAACCGCGACATAGGCCAGCGTGGCAAGGAGGGAAACGCGGAGAACGGTTTGGGTTCGGCCGGTGCCCGTAGCGGGGGAAGAAGCGGGCGCGGCGTGGAGGTGCATACAGGTAGTGTAACCGGGGATGGGTATCCGTGTCCTGCCCAGGCGAGTTTCAGTCAAACACCGGATTCTCCGACCCTGATGAATGAAACCCCACCCTAGCGGAGCTAGGATGGGGCACCCAGCACCCCACCTGATCCTGGCTAGTTCAGATAACGGTGGTCAAGCGACTGCCGCCGGTCGTAGGTGGGCAGGAAGGGAGCGGTGGCGCGAATCCCGGACCATTTTTCGGCCACGACGATGCTGTTCTGCGGGTTACCGGACTGGTAGCGAACCGAGCAGGGAAAGCCGGCACGGACGCTCGTGACGTCGACGATGTCGCGCATCCTGGTTATGTCCTGCGTGCATTGGTAATCGACACCGCCAATGCGGTAGCCGTAGAGGAGCATGGTGAGGATGCCGCCCTCCTGGGTAGGAACTTCACAGACGTCGAGGAGGGTTCCATCGACGAGGCGCCCCGATTGGGCGAGAAGCAGGCGGCGGGCGATTTCCAATTCTTCCGCGGTGGGCTTTTTGCGCAAGACCATCCAGGCGCCTGCGGCGGCTAAGCCGGCGACCACCGCCGTGCCAGCAACGATTTCCAGAACTCGAATCGTGTTCAAGTGCATGAAAGGCCGCGCGGTCCTACTCAAGGATAGCGCAGTCGACGGCCGTTGGCATGGCGTCTGGATCGTATTCGGGCGACCAAGCCGGGGCCGGGACGCTGCGCTATACTCGACTTTGCATCGAAAGGAGACGCGGCCCCCGGACGCTTCATCTCCGGAGGTTTATCGATCTTGGACGAGAGCCCTCGCAACCGACCGCGCATTCGTTCCACCACCGTAATCTGCGTGCGCCGCAACGGGCAGGTGGTGATGGCGGCGGACGGCCAGGTGACCCTGGGTGACCATGTGCTGAAGCACTCGGCCAAGAAGATTCGGCGCCTGTATCAGGACAAGATCCTGGCCGGATTTGCCGGTTCGACTGCCGATGCCTTCAATTTGTTCCAGCGCTTTGAGACCAAACTCGAGCAGTATGCGGGCAATCTGAACCGTGCCGCGGTGGAGTTGGCGAAGGACTGGCGCACCGACAAGATGTTGCGCAACTTAGAGGCTCTTCTTGTGGTGGCGGACAAGGGGCAGACGTTCCTGATCTCGGGATCGGGCGACGTGATCGACCCCGATGAGCCGATCGCCGCAATCGGCTCCGGGGGTAGCTATGCCGTCGCAGCAGCGCGCGCCCTGCTGGAGAACACCGATCTCGGCGCTCTCGAAATCGCCCAAAAGGCAATGAAGATTGCGGGAGAAATCTGCATCTATACGAATGACCGCGTCACAATTGAGGAGTTGAAGGGCTAACGAGCCCCAGGGGCTCGGGTCCACCGTACAATGGCTATCTACCTCCCCGCTTCCGCAGAAGAGCAGGATCTTGCACTCGACGAATTGACGCCGCGCGAAATTGTGGCGGAATTAGACAAGCATGTCGTCGGCCAGAGAGCCGCCAAGCGCGCCGTGGCCATTGCGCTGCGCAATCGCCAGCGCCGGCAGAAGCTTCCGCCCGACATCGCCGACGACATCATGCCCAAGAACATCATCATGATCGGGCCCACGGGTGTGGGCAAGACGGAGATCGCGCGCCGCCTGGCCAAGTTGACCAATTCCCCTTTCCTGAAGGTGGAGGCTTCGAAATTTACCGAAGTTGGCTACGTGGGGCGCGACGTGGAATCGATCGTCCGCGACCTGGTGGAGATTTCCATCGACATGGTGCGCGAAGAGCGCCTGGAAGAAGTGGAAGACCGGGCGGAGATGAACGCCGAAGAGCGTCTTCTGGACGTACTGCTGCCGGCTCTTCCTCCCACGCCGGGCCAAACGGATGGGCAGCATGCCCTGCCCGGCGCCGACAGCCACCAGCGATCGAGGGAGAAGCTTCGCCAGCAATTCCGAGAAGGCAAACTCGACGACCGCATGGTCGAAATCGATGTCCGGGAGCGGAACACGCCTCAGTTCGGGATCATCTCCAACCAGAACTTTGAAGACATGGAAATGAACCTCAAGGACATGCTGCCCAACATCTTCGGAGGCGGCACCAAGAAGCGCAAACTGAAAGTGGCGGATGCGTTCGACTACCTGGTGCAGGAAGAAGAGGGCCGGCTGATCGACATGGACTCGGTGAACCGTGCCGCGGTGGAGCGCGTGGAGTCGAGCGGCATCGTCTTTCTGGACGAGATCGACAAGATCGCGGGCCGGGAAGGCGGCCATGGGCCGGATGTTTCGCGGGAAGGCGTGCAGCGCGACATCCTTCCGATCGTGGAAGGGACCACGGTAAACACGCGCTACGGCATGGTACGGACGGATCACATCCTGTTCATCGCCGCGGGCGCTTTCCACGTGTCGAAGCCGAGCGACCTGATTCCCGAGCTGCAGGGACGTTTTCCCATCCGTGTGGAGTTGCAGTCCCTCACTGTCGAGGATTTTCTGCGCATCCTGACGGAGCCCAAGTCGTCGCTGACCAAGCAGTACTCGGCACTGCTGGAGACGGAGGGCGTGCGGCTCGAATTCTCGCCCGATGCCTTGCGCGAGATGGCGGAATTCGCATTCCGCGTGAACGAGACTACCGAAAACATCGGCGCCCGGCGCCTGCACACCATTATGGAGCGGGTGCTGGAGGATGTCAGCTTTCTGGCCCCGGACGTGGCCCGGCGTACGCCGGATGAGCCGCAGGCCGCAGCGTTAAAAGAGACGATCAGCAAGGAGGCCTCGACGCCTCTGCCTTACTCGGAGCGCATGACCGCATCGGGCCCAGAAAAGCTCTTTCTGATTACAGACCAGTACGTGAAGGATATGGTGGCCGCGATCGTCCGGGACAATGATCTGAGCCGCTACATCCTCTGAGCGGATTGTGTTCATTGAAGGGCCGCACGGGGTATGGGCAGGGATGCGCCATTGGGCGGCTAAGCGCAACGTAAACTAACAAGTTATATCGGTGGGTATCCGTTTGACTCACCACAATTCAACCACTTTTGGTTGACACCTGAGGCCATCGGATCGTGATTCATGTGAGCGGATAGCCAGATCGCGAGATTACGAATTCTGCTCAGGTAGCCAACCTTCAGTCCTTTGTGAACGCACGTCGCGAAGGTTCAAAGCCAAAGACGTACATGACTCGCGCTGGGGTGAGGTTAGGTTTTCGTCCGTGGGGAAGTCTCCTGGTTTTGAAGAACTCGGATTGTGCGCTGACCAGCCGCCCTATTCACAGCACCGGCTTCCCGGTAACCCCGTGATTCTTGTGAGGCTTGCTGTTCCCCGCCACCTCCTAAACAGGTTCGCTCCCCGAAAGCGCCTCGCACACTCGCCCCCCGACAGTGCGCGAAAGTTTCCACACACCTGACCCGATCCTGCCTCAAATGCCGCATATCTCAGAAGCAAGTCTCGGTGACTTCTCCCGTGCGGATTTCCAGCTTGGGTGCTTCACACACCCACCAGTCACCAGAGCAGAGCTGGAAATGAACGACTGAGCGCCGGAATTCAGGCAAAAAGGAGAAAGTCTATGTGTCAATCGTTTCAGTCTCGACTGTCTATCGTTTTCTCTCTGTCCCTGGTGCTTGGCTATGCCGCCGCGCTTCGGGCTCAGGAACAGGCCAACGAAATCGTCTGCACCTCAACCACCGGGTGCACAACCGGGTTCATCCCCTTCTTCTCCACCAGCGGTGGCAGCGCCAGCGTCGCCAATTCGCTCTTCAGCCAGAGCGGGAACTCGGTTAACCTCAACGGCGTTCTCAGCATGCCCAATTCCACTGCCACTACGGGAAACCTCCTGAAGGGTGGCGCTCTCTTCCTCCACAATTACGGCGCCGGCAGCAACGTCTTTCTCGGTCTGAATGCCGGCAACCTGAGCTTGACCGGCAACAACAACACCGGCCTTGGATCCTATGCGCTCCACTCCGCCACGACCGGTTGCTGCAACACCGCCACCGGCAACAATGCGCTTCTGCAGAACACCACCGGCGGGGGAAACACCGCCGCGGGCGACGGTGCCCTGTATAGCAACACCACAGGCAGCAGCAACACTGCTACCGGCAGATGGGCCCTCATCAGCAACAACACCGGCATCGATAACACCGCCACCGGGGCAAATGCGCTGCAGGACAATTGCACCTCTCCCTGCCAGCCATATGCCGGCCTGCAATTGGGAAGCTACAACACCGCTACCGGCGTTGGGGCGCTTTTGAGCAACAAAGACGGTGGAGGGAACACGGCCACAGGATTCGACGCCTTGTACCACAATTGTGTGACCGCGTGCTATTACGGCGAAGGCATCTCGGGTCAAGACAACACCGCTACGGGCACCTATGCGCTTTACCTCAACACCAACGGCGAATACAACTCCGCCGGCGGGTACGGCGCGCTCTATTACAACACGACCGGCACTGGAAATACCGGCGAGGGCCTCTTTGCGCTCTACAGCAACACGACGGGCAACTACAACACTGCGGTGGGATATGAAGCCAATGTTGCCGGCGCCGGTTTGTCCAACGCCACCGCCATCGGCTTTGGCGCCGTCGTCAATGCCAGTAACAAAATTCGCCTCGGCAACGGTTCCGTCACTGTCGTCGAGGGTCCGCCCTACAGCGTGGTCTCCGACAAGAACAAGAAAGAGAACTTCCGGCCCGTCGATGCTGAAGAGGTGCTGCACAAGGTCCGGGACCTGAACGTCATGAGTTGGAACTACATCGGCCATGACCCGGAGGTGCGCCACTACGGTCCCGTCGCCCAGGACTTCTTCGCCGCCTTTGGCCATGACGGTCTCGGCACCATTGGAAGCTCCACAACCATCTCGTCCACCGATCTCGACGGCGTTCTCCTGCTCGCCGTGCAGGCCCTCGGGAAGCGCGTGGAAGAACTGGCAGCCGTGAAAGCGGAGAATGCCGATCTCAGAGTGCGCCTCGAGAAACTCGAGGCCAGGGTTCGCGGCGAAGCAAGCGCAAATATTGAGGTCGTCGCAATCGCCCGCGGTACGCAAGATAGGTGAGTCCGTATCGCGAGTGTCCTTTAGCTGAAGGAGTGTTCTCCTGAGAGCGGAGTTCGCTGTGGGTACCCCCGGGCGACATGTCTTCGTCGCCGGGGGTGACTTAATTTAAGACTTTCACCGGCGAGTTGCGCCAGATGGCCGCATGGCTGGTGCATTGCCGCATCCGCAGCGTAGCCATGGAATCCACCGGGGTGTACTGGATTCCACCCTACGAGATCCTGGAAGAGGCCGGCTTTGGTGTGTGTCTGGTCAACTCCCGCTACGTGCGCCATGTGCCCGGCCGCAAGTCGGACGTAAGCGTTTGCCAGTGGCTGCAGTATCTGCACTCGGTGGGATTGTTGAAGCCGTCATTTCGTCCCCAAGGCGCGGTCTGCGCCATGAGCGCGCTCACCCCGCCATCGCGCCGGGCTAGTGGACAGCGCGGCGGTGCACATCCAGCACATGCACAAGGCGCTCACCCAGATGAATCTGCAGATTCACCACGTTTTGGCAGACATCACCGGCCTCAGCGGCATGGCCATCCCGGAGGCCATCGTAGACGGCGAGCGCGATCCCGTGCGGCTGGCCGGGCCAGTGCCATGCCATGGTGCGCAGCGACCAGCAGACGGTCATCGCCTCGCTGACAGGCAACTATCGCCCCGAGCACATGTTCACGCTCAAGCAATCGCTGGCGGCTTACAAACACTATCAGCACCTGCTGGCCGAATGCGATCGGGAGATGGAAAAGCTGATCGGCCAGATGCCCAGCCACCGTGACGCTCCACCTCCGTCCCCCCCCCCCGGCCGGCAGACGCGGCGCAAAAAACAGTTCCACTTCGATATGCGCTCGGAACTGGTGCGGCTGTTCGGCGTCGATCTGACCGAGGTACCCGGCATCAGCGCCCTCACCGCCCACGTGCTGCTGTCGGAGATCGGCCCGGACCTGAGTTGGTTCCCCTCTGCGGCGGCCTTCGCAAACTGGCTGGCTCTATGCCCCGGCAACAAGAAACGCGGAGGCAAGGTCCTGTCGTCCAAAACCGCCCCAGCAACAACCGCGCCAGTCATGCTCTACGCCTGGCCGCACAAACTCTGGCTCGTTGCCGCTCCCACCTGGGAAACTACTACCGTGCCATGCGCGCTTGCCTGGGAGGCCCACAGGCTATCACCGCCACGGCCCACAAGCTGGCCCGTATCGTCTACCACCTCATCACCACCCGCACGTTCTACGATGAGACCGTCTTCGCCAAAGAACAGGACATACAAAAGATCCGCCCGCACAAACGACTCTGCAGGCAAGCCCACCACCTCGGCTTCCAACTCGTACCTATCACTCCACAAGCGATTCGTTCATGAGGAGCGAAGTCCGCCGCGGCGGACGCAGTCGAAGGACCTGTGGTTCGGACGCCTGGGTTTTGAAACGAACTGCGGGGACGCCATACGAGCGACCCGGTGATCGCGGGGCAGTTCATCAAGTGAAGAAGGAATCAACTCAAAGGGACGACGCTGGAAGCTTCGTCCCTTTGAGTTGCCTGATCAGGCCTTCTTGATCTTTACACCCACCTGGTTCCACGCGTCGGCGACAGCTTTTGCCTCGGTCCCGGCACCATAGCGGTGGGACGCATTGAGCACCGTCAGATTGGCGAACGTCGAGAAATCGGCAGTCCGCTTCAGGCGCGGATCGGTCAACGTGTCGTACCAGATCTGGCCGGCCTTTTCCCATGCAAATCCACCAATATTGGAAGCGACCAGATAGAAAGCGCGATTGGGAATACCGGAATTGGTGTGCACCCCGCCATTGTCCTCCGCCGTGTGCACGTAATGCTTCATGTCCGCCGGTTGATCATCTTTGCCCAGCACCTTATCGTCGTAGGCTGTCCCTGGAGCCTTCATTGATCGAAGCGCGATTCCGTTGACCCCCTTGGCCAGCAGGTGGTCGCCGATCAGCCAGTCTGCCTTATCCGCCGTCTGTTTGGGATTGGCCGAAAACTGTTTCACCAGCGAGCCGAAGACATCGGAAATGGATTCATTGAGTGCCCCGGACTGCCCCTGGTAATTCAGATTGGCCTCGCTTCCGGTTACTCCATGGGTCAATTCATGTCCGATCACATCCACCGAGCTGGTAAAGCCGTTGAAGATCACGCCATCGCCGTCGCCAAAGATCATCTCCTGGCCATTCCAGAAGGCGTTATCGTACTTCTTGCTGTAATGAACGGTTGCCTTGAGCGCCAGCCCTGCGTTGTCGATCGAGTTGCGTTGATAAGCCGCGTAATAGAAATCGAACGTGAATCCCAATCCGTCATACGCCTGGTTGACCGAGGCATCAGCCACGGCTGCAGCCCCTTCGGAGCGAACCAGGTTTCCAGGCAGGGCCTCCGATTGCTGAGTGTCGTAAATGAGCCGCTGCTTTTGTGGCGGTGTCGCCGTGAGAGGTTCATGGGCGATTTGCAGGCCGCCGAGCAATGAAAACGTGAGGCGGCTGGTACGCAGGCTGTGATCCAGCGACAATGCCCGCAGCGCGAACGAGCGCTGGTCATCGTTGCCATTCTGAGCAATGTTGAGCAGAACACGAGGCGGGAGAATGCAAAAGATATTCGAACGGCCGACATGGTTACACATTCACGAGTCCTCCGAGTTATGTTCCCTGGAGCGACTCGGACTATAGCACAGCCAATGGAGAAGATAGAGAAATTTTTCAGCGATGACTAATCTTGTAATCCCAGATCCTTCCCGACTCTTGCTGAACCCACCTGAAAAGCTCTTCGTCTTCCGGGGTTCGGCTCGAAGTATTCGCTGTATCCGGCAACGAAGGAAGATGGTGAACCTTGCCGTCGTCGGTCACAGTGGAAATATCGTATTGAAATCCGTCAGGCATCGGAGTGCCCTTCGCTGGATTGTTTTTCGACTTGGGTTTCGGCTCTGCTGCGCAACGCAGCATTTCCGCTTCTGAGGCCGCCAATGGCCGTTGATAACCCGATTTCTCTGAGATCACCTGGGCTCCTTGGCCGTCAAAGGTAACATCGCCTTCCACACGCGTAGCTGCGCCGCCAAAGCCGCCGGATCGGACAAAGTGAATCTTCATGACGACCTCCTGATGGCTCGCCGCCGGGCATACAAACGTATGCGGACTACCGGACGCCGATGCCGCTTGAAGCGAAAGGACGAAGATACTAAGAAGAGATATCATGCAATATATCTGCGTCGCCCCTTCCCGGAAACGAGCTTAGGATTCAGGCCCGGCAACTCATTATAAGACTTCAAAACTTTGACAATTGTTTGTTTCTCCAAGATAGATGAGAGCAGGCAGACTAAATGGTCTCGAATTTTTAACAAGAAGTTACTCGAGAGAAAGGTATATGCGGCTCCATTCATCCACAGGACACATCTTCATTTAGATTGCCGGCAGCGGCAAAATGCCTCCGGTCGTACATCACCGCGACCGCCCATGATCTACTCCACGCGTAGCGCCGCCATCGGATTCAGCTTTGAGGCCCGGGTTGCGGGCAGCCACACTGCCAACAGCGCCACCCCCGTCAGGATCAAGGGCACTGCGACAAAGACCATCGGATCCCACGCCTTGACGCCGAACAGGAAACTGGCCAGGAAACGCGTGAGCCCGAAGGCGGCGCCGATCCCCAGCACCACGCCCACCAGCGCCAATCGCATGCCGTGCCACACGACCAACTTGCGAATGACGCCCCGATCGGCGCCGAGTGCCATGCGAATCCCCATCTCCTGCGTCCGCTGTTCCACCGAATAGGCCATCAGCCCGTAAATGCCGATGCCCGCCAGCACCAGCGCCACCGCACCGAAGATGGTCAGCAACAGCATGTTGAAGCTCTCCCGCGCCGTCGATCGCGAGACGACTTCGTCCATGAGCCGAACCCGGGTGACGGAGAAACCGCCGCTCGCCTGGCGAAGTTGCTCGGTAATGACCTGGGTCAGCTGTCGCGGATCTCGATGGGTGCGCACCACCCAGCGCAGGGGTACGATGCCGGCGTTCAGCTTGGTCATTCCGTCCGTAACCTGAGCGTCAGGCACGATCATCAGCGGACCTGGATCGCGGCTGAGCCCGCCATCGTGGGTATCGGCAACCACACCGACAACCTGCCGCGCGGGCTCTTCAAACTCCGGCCCCACCGTATGCCCGATCACGATCTGCTGGCCCACTGGATTCTCCTTGGGAAAGAACTGCTTGGCCAGCGCTTCGTTAATGATGGCGACACCCGGCGCCCCCGTCGTGTCCTGGTCAGTAAATTCGCGCCCGCGCAAGATGGGGATCCTGAACAGCTTATAGTAATCCGGCGATGCGCTCATCCATCCCGCACCGGGAGGTCCCTTCGATGGATCAACCGGCTTTCCGACGATGGTGAAGGGGAGACCGAACTGACCCTGAATGGGGAGGCAGCAGGTGAACGCCGAGTCCTCCACACCCGGAGTCGCGTTGAGGCGTTGCCGTCCATCGTGCGAGAGTTGCGCCACTCCCGCGGTCTTCTCATAGCGCGGACCAGTCAACGACATCTCCATGGTCAGAACGTTGTGGCCGTCGAAGCCCGGATTCACCGCGTGCAACGCAACAAAGGTCCGGATCAGCAGTGCCGAACCGATCAATAGCACCAGCGCCAGGGAGACTTCGCTGATCACGAGCAGAGCGCGCGCCTTCCCGTGGCGCATGCTGGTTCCGGAGCGGTTGCTGCTGTCCTTGAGCGATGAGTTCAGGTCCGTTCTCGAGACACTGAACGCCGGAAACAGGCCGAACAAAATTCCGGTGAGAATCGCGACGGCCAGGGTAAAGCCGAGAACCCGCCAATCCATGCCGATGGCCGATCCATCCTCGCCGATGCGCGGCAGGCCCGCGGGACTGATGGCGAGCAGCGCCCGAACCCCCACGAAGCCGAGAATGAGGCCGAGCACACCACCGGCCAGGCCGAGCATCACGCTTTCGGTGAGCAGCTGGTGCACTATGCGCGAACGTTTCGCGCCCAGCGCCGAGCGGATAGCGAATTCGCGTTTGCGGCCTGTGGCCCGCACCAGCAGCAGGTTGGCGACATTGGCGCAGGCAATCAGCAGAACGAGTCCCACCGCGCCCAGCAGCACGAGCAGTGACTTGCGCGCGTCTTTGATAATCGAGTCGCGCAGCGCCTCAACTCCGAATCCACCCTGCTGATTTGCCTTCGGGAACGTGCGCAGATACTGCTGCCATGCCAGCTTCATCTGCGCGTTGGCCTGGGCCAGCGTCACGCCGGGCTTCAGCATCGCCGCGGCCTGGAAGAAATGGCCCTGGTTGGTGCTGTTCGGCTCGAACTGGAAGGGGAGCCAGATTTCGGCTTCGGGGTCGGAAACAAAGTCTCTCCCCAGCACCCCGATGATCGTGTAGGGCTCATTCCCCAACGGTAGCGACTTGCCGATGATGTCCGGGCGCCCGCCAAACTTGCGCTGCCACAGGCCGTAACTCAGCACCACCACATGGCCGCCGTTGGGCGCGTCTTCCTGCGGGGTAAAGGTTCGCCCCAGCATGACCGGCGCTCCAAACACCCGAAACCAGGCCTCGGAAACATGAATTCCGTGGACCAGTTCGGGGCGGTCGCCGGTGATGTTGAATCCGGGTCCGGCAAAATCGTGGGCGCCCACGTCCTTGAACACGCTGGTTTGTTGTTGCCATATCTGGAACTTCGGAATCGACGCGACTGGAAAGCTTCCCTGCGGTCCCGTAAGCTCGCACGCGACGATGCGGTCCGCATCGGGATAGGCCAGCGGCTTTAGTAGCACCGCATTGACCACCGTGAATATCGCGGTGTTAGCGCCAATGCCGAGGGCAAGCGCTGAAACCGCAGCGATGGTGAAGCCCGGACTCTTGAAAAACAGGTGCAGCGCGTGTTTGACGTCTTTCCAGAAATCACCCATGGATGTGCTCCGATCGGGAAAGATGGGCTGAATTCGAAGAGGCTGCCGGGGCGCCCGACGTTCCGCGCCAAAAAAGAAAACAAACGAACGGCCCGGTTTCGTTTCACCGCAAGCGCGGTCTTTGATCCTAGAGACGAAGTTGCCCGTGAGCAGTAAGCCGGATCGCGGCCCTTTTGTGATGAGCACGGTGGGTTGATGCCGTATCCTTGCCTACGGAATTGAAAGGACATCCCTGCCCGTGCTGATCTTTGCCGCCATCCTCGCCATCTTCGTCTACGGAATGATCGCCGCCATGCTGGGCACCATCCTGCCCGACCTGTCAGATCGCTTCAAGCTCACGCCCACGCAGAACGGCACCATTGCGTTCGCGCAGGCGCTGGGGCTCATGATCGCGTCCCTGGCCGTCGGTCCGCTGCTCGATACGGAGGGCGACAAGGTCGGCCTCATCCTCGGCCTCGTATTCATCGCCAGTGCGCTCTTTGCCCTGCCTCGCTCGGGCGGATACGGCAGCATCGTGTTTCTTCTTTTCATCCTCGGAGTCGGCGGCGGCATCGTGGTCACAGCCGCCAACGCGCTGGTCAGCGGCGTGAGCGAGGCGCACCGCGCCACGGCTCTCAACCTTGTAAATCTCTTTTTTGGCCTGGGCGGGCTCGCAACCCCGTTCATTTCCGCCAATCTCTTTCAGCGCAACTGGGTGCGGCTCTGCTATACCATCGCCGGGCTCACACTCGTCACCATCGTCTTCCAGGCCACGACTCACATGCCGGCCCCGGCCGGCACATCGGGATTCGTTCTCACCCAGGTTGGCCCCATCCTCGGACGGCCGCTGCTGTTTCTGCTCGGCCTCTTTCTCTTTCTCTACGTCTCCTGCGAAGTCGGGGTGTGGAACTGGCTCACCCGCCACCTCATCGCCCAGGGGATTCCCGAGTCGCGCGCTCTCAACATCCTCTCTCTCGGGTTCGCTTTCGGCCTGCTCTTGGGCCGCGTCGCCGTCTCTCCCATCCTCATCCACATGTCGGCGGTCGTCGTTCTCCTGGCCTCTTCCGTCGCGATGGCTATCACCACCTTCCTGATGCTCCGGACCAACAAGGCCGGGGAGGCCGCCGGGCTCGTGTTTCTGGCCGGACTCGCCATGGCTCCCGTCTTCCCCACCACCCTGGCCATCGCCGGGGGAGCATTTCCGCAACTGCCCGGAACCGCCATCGGCTTCGTGATCACCTGCGGATGGGCCGGGCTGGCGGTCAGTTCGCGGATCATCGGCGCCATCGCCGGCGGCGATCCGCTGCGGCTCAAAAAGGCTCTCCTCCTGATCCCGGGTTCATCTGTGCTCATGGTCGGCCTCAATATCGCCATCTGGGCTGCGCTGCGATAGAGAGGCGTCTTGGGCCGCGGTTCTGTTAAAGTAGGACCGCGATTTCCCGCATCACGAATGATCCTCGATCCCAGGCTTGCGGATCGGAAACACCGGAGGAAGACATGGCTCGCACCAATATAGTGATCGACATTTCCCACAATAACAACCGCCCAAATCTGGCCGCCGCGCAGCAGGCAGGAATTCTGGGCGTCATTCAAAAGGCAACCCAGGGCACCAGATTCGCCGATCCCACCTATGCAGCCAATCTGCAAACGGCGCAGCAACTCGGATTACTCTGGGGCGCCTATCATTTCGGCAATGGCGACGACGGAATAAGTCAGGCTGAGTTTTTTCTAAACACCGTAAAGCCGGAAGCTGGAACGATCCTGGTACTCGATTTCGAGTCGAATCCGGCAGGGTCAACAATGTCGCTTGATGAGGCAAGAGATTTCGTTACGCATGTTCATGAAGCCACGGGAGTGTGGCCGGGATTGTATGGCGGCTCGTATCTGAAAGAGCAACTGGGATCGCAGGCTGATCCGACTCTGCAGAACTGCTGGTTATGGCTGGCTCAATATGGTCCTACGGCCGTGCTTCCGGCCGGCTGGGCAAATTGGACACTATGGCAGTGGACGGACGGACATATTGTGACCGATCCCGCTCCGATTCCGGGGCTCTCGCCTTGCGATCGCGATTATTACTTCGATACCGCAGACGCCATGCAGGCGAAATGGAGTTCCGGCGTGGGGCTCGGCTAGCGCCAGCCCTGGACAAACGATGTATTCGCCGATCAATCCTTGTGTCGGCCGAGCTTCTTCTTTATGTCAGGCGCAAATTCGCCAATGCTGTTGGTAATCACTCCGACCCACGATTGCGTGATCGCGCTCTGGTATCCCTTGACAGTGATCGTTGGATTATTTGGATTCCAGGTGGCGCCGATTGCTCCCGCTCCGAATGCCGCCCCAAAGGGCATGATATTGGGTCTGATTGAGCGCTCATCGTGGCTATAGGTTATGAAGTTTCTGATGAAGGCGTGTCGAAACCGTGGCCATGCTCCTTCGCACCGACAACGGTCGTAGCGTGGCTCCCATCCAACCACCCCCTGGCCCAATGAGGTCAATGAGTTTTGGATGATGTTCGTCGCCTGATTAGACCCAACGCGCTTGGCGAACCCCGGGAATCCATCCCCCCAGTCCGGCGGCGTATTTCTCACTTGATCGTGTATCGCAAAGAATCCTGTCTTGATATAAATCCCGGGGGTCGAATAGGTCTGGCGAATGTAAAGCTTGAAACGCTCCCGCCCATTCAACGCAACCAGGGGAGCATTCTTTGGAATGTATGCACCATACAGCCAGTTCACCGGAAGTTGGGTGTTTACGGGTGGTTCCGGTAGCCCTGTGGTGTTAGCTTTCTCCTGGGCCGGCGAAGTCGCGACCAGAAGCATCAGAAAAACTCCGACTCCTGCTCTTTGAACTGCCGCGATGATTTTGCGGCGCAAGACCTGGCGAGCTGAGCGTGGAATTCGCATTGAATGCTCCTCCCGCCCTCGCTGATCGCTACACTTCGATGACCGCTTTCGAGAGATTGCGCGGCCGGTCGACGTCGACACCATGCTCCAGTGCCATAAAGTAGCTGAACAACTGCAGCGGGATCACCTCCGGGATGATCAGGAGGTGTTCCGAAACCGACTCGACCTCGATGCAGTCCGACGACAGCTCCGCTACAGTCCGGTCGCCGCTATTGGCCACGGCAATGACCAGGGCGCCCTGCTTTTTCATGTCCTCGAGCAGCTGAAGCGTCTTCTCGTACCGGTTCTTCGAATCACCCGAAGCCGGGTCGACGGTCGCGATCACCACCAGCGGCACGTGGTCGCTCACCAGGGCATTCGGGCCGTGCTTCAGTTCTCCGGCCGGATACCCTTCGGCATGAACGTAGGAAGCTTCCTTCATCTTCAGCGCGCCTTCACGGGCGATTGCGTAGTGCACGCCGCGGCCGAGATACAGGAACGTGTTCGCGTCCGAATATTTACCGGCCAGGTGCGCCATCTGCTCCCGCCAGCGATTCAACTGGCCGCGGATCTGCCCGGGTAATGCGTGCAGCTCCCCAATCCTGCGGGCGATGTCCGCCGCATCGAGAGTGCCCAGCTGCCGTGCCTCGTAGAGCGCCAGCACATACAGCGCCGTGAGTTGGCAGGTAAAGCTCTTGGTTGCCGGGATGGCCAACTCCGGCCCCGCGCCCAGCGGCATGGCTGCCGATGCTTCGCGCATCATGGTGCTGCCGGCTACGTTGGCAATGGCCAGTGTCTGATGGCCGCTTGCCCGTGCGTAGCGCAGAGCAGCCAGGGTGTCAGAGGTCTCGCCCGATTGTGAAATCACCAGGAGCGACGGGTTGCGCGGATTGGCCGCGCCCCGGCAGCCATACTCGCTCGCATACTCCACGTCCACGGCCAGGCCGCAGAGGTCTTCGAGAATGATCTCGCCGGCGAGCCCGGCGTGGCGGCTGGAACCGCTGGCGGCGATGAGCACTTCCCCCCGAGGGTTCAGCCATTTCGCCAGCGGGACAAAGGCTTGCGTATCGAAGGTCTGCCCGTCGAGATAAAGATCCAGGGTCCGCCGGATGGCGTCTGGCTGCTCGTAGATCTCGCGCAACATGGCATGCGGAAATTCGTTCACTTCTACCTCAGTCGGGCGCCTTTTCTAGAACGGAGCCGCCATGCTGATTCTATAAGGTGGGGCGGATGCGGATCCCGCGATTCACAGCTTGCGCAGCCGCGCGCAGGCTTCATCCAGTTCATGGTCCTGCTTGGCGAAGCAGAAGCGCAGCAGGTTCTCCCCCCGTCCGGAGCGGAAGAACGCGCTTCCCGCCACCGATGCCACGCCCGTCGCGGCCAGCAGGTTGCGCGCTTTCTGTGCCGCCGTTTCGCCCGGCAGACGGCGGGCATTGGCCAGCACGTAATATGCTCCGGCGGGGACGCTGGGCTCGAATCCCGCATCGCGCAGCGCCGAGAGCATCCTCTCCCGCTTTGACTGGTGGTCGATGGCGATCTGGGTATAAAAACTCGGTGCAAGCCGCTCCAGCCCCGCCGCCGCCCCATGTTGAAACGCCGAGGGCGCGCACACATACGTCAGGTCGTGGAAGTAGGCCATCGCCGCCATCCACTTGGCATCCGCGGTCGCATAGCCCAGGCGCCACCCTGTAATGCTGAACGTCTTTGAAAACCCCGACATCACAATGGTGCGCTCGCGCATGCCCGGGAGCGTCGCCGGGGAAATATGACGCGCCCCGTCATACACGAAGTACTCGTAGATCTCGTCGGTGAAGAGAAAAAGATCGTGTTCCCGGCAGGCGTCGGCTATTGCCTCGATCTCCGCCCGCGAAAACACCTTCCCGCTGGGATTCGCCGGCGTGTTCAGGATGACGGCCCTTGTCTTCGGCGTGATCGCGGCCCGCAGCGCATCGGTGTCGAGCGCCCAGTCCGGTTCCGCCAGCGCAACCAGCGCCGGCTTCACCCGCATGGAGTTGAGCGTGGCCACGTGATAGCCGTAAAACGGCTCGAACAGGAGCACCTCGTCCCCCGGATTCAGCAGGGCCATGGCCGCGGCGTGCAGACCGGCCGTAGCCCCGCTGGCCACCAGGACCTCCGTTTCCGGGTCGTAGGTCAGGCCGTAGTCGCGCTGCTGCTTTTCCGCGATCGCCCTTCGCAGGCGCTCGATGCCGTCCAGCCGGGTGTAGATGTTATACCCCGCGCGAATGGCCTTGATCGCCTCCTCTTCCACCGGTGCCGGCACCGGCGTATCGCACACGCCCTGGGCCAGGTTGATGCCGCCAATGCGGTCACACTCCGTCGTCATGGCGCGAATCTCGGACTGCATGACGCCGGGAGCCAGCTCGCTCAGGGCGAGCCGCGACGAGGCGGACGGGGCAGGCACCGCGGCGATGGAAATGGAGGTTGAATCGAAAGGCTTGGATGGCGCGGCGGTGTCGGGCACGGGGAAGATTCCTTTGACCTCCATCTTACAATCTGACCCAATCCCGACGGGTCGAGTGCGGTCCGACACTCCAGGCGGCACGGCGTCGGGCGTAAAATCGTGCTTTCCGAGACCGGTTCTTCCCTTATGCATGAATTGTCCATCGTTTCGAGCGTTGTTGAATCTGTAATTGATTCGCTGCAGAAGTATCCCGGCGCGCGCGTCGTCGAGGTACGCCTCAAGGTGGGCGCGCTGGCCGCCGTGGTCGAAGATTCGCTCCAGTTCTGCTATGGCATTGCTACTGACGACACCCCGCTCCAAGGCTCACGCCTGGTCGTGAATGTCCTCCCCGTGCGGGTGCATTGCGCGGCGTGCGGCACCGACAGCGCGATCGAGAGCCTGCAGAGCTTCCGCTGCGCCCAGTGCGGAGAACCCGCCGGCGACGTACGCCAGGGGCGCGAAATGGAAATTGAAGCCATCGAGATCGAAGAAGCAGAGGAAGGCGTAAAGCCATGACCACACGGATTGTCGAACTTCGGCAGGGCATTCTGAAGAAGAATGATGAATTGGCCCGCGGCCTGCGCGAACGCTTTACCTCCTCAGGCGTGCTGGTGCTCAACCTTGTCTCCAGCCCCGGTACCGGTAAAACGGCGTTCCTTGAGCGCACCCTGCGCCAGTTGCGCGAGCGCGGACTCCGTGTCGCCGCCCTGGTCGGCGACCTCGAAACCGACAACGATGCACGCCGTCTCGCGGCCAGTGGAGCTCCCGTCCGCCAGATCAACACCCACGGAATCTGCCACCTTGAAGCGGAGATGGTAGGCAAGCACCTCGAAGGCTGGGACGGTGTCGAACTGACCCACCTCGACTACCTGTTCATCGAAAACGTCGGCAACCTGGTCTGCCCCTCGAGCTACGACCTTGGCGAGCGGATCCGCGTGGCGCTGTTGAGCGTGACCGAAGGCGAAGACAAGCCGCTCAAATATCCCACCCTCTTCAACTCCGCCGACGCGGCCGTCATCACCAAGGTGGACATCGCCGAGGCGGTCGGATTCGACCGCGAAGCAGCGGTCCGGAACATCCGCGCCATCCGCCCCAATATCCAGATCTTCGAAACCTCCGCCAAAACCGGCGCGGGCATGGAG
>DASXGD010000073.1:0-1514 GCA_036489245.1 Occallatibacter sp.
CCTGTGCCTGCCAGAAACTATATCCGGCAATAATGATGATGAAGTCCGCCGAGGATCGGCTGAGCAGCGAGCCGGCCGAGCTGCTGGACCGGTCGATGGCTCGGCGAATCTTTGTCCAGGAATAGATGCGTTCGGAAACTATTGTAATAGCTGGCGTAGGCCGCGAGGATCCGGCGCAGCTGGGCCTCACCGAGGACGACGATGTGATCGAGGCATTCCCGGCGGATCGAGCCGATCAGCCTCTCCGCATGCCCGTTCTGCCACGGTGACCGTGGGGCGGTTGGGTGATCGCGTATTCCGATCGCCGCAAGACGCTTCGCGACTGCCTGACCGTAAGACACGTCACGGTCCCGGATCATGTAGTCTGGCGCTTCATCCCAAGGGAAGGCATCCGTGATCTGACGGGCGATCCACTCCGCCGTGGGATGGGCCGTTACACTCAGTGACATCAGCCGCCGTCGTTCGTGCCTGAGGATGACCAAAACGAAAAGCAACCGAAAGCTGACTGTGGGTACGATCAGGAAGTCCATGGCGCCGACACCTGCTGCATGGTTGTGCAGAAAGGTCTTCCAGGTCTGCGACCCGCCTCGCCCGCTCTTCGCCATATACTTGGCGACTGTTGATTGGGCGACTGCGATCCCGAGTTTCAGCAGTTCGCCATGAATGCGCGGTGCGCCCCATAGTCGATTGGCCAGGCTCATCTCGCGGATCAGACGCCGGATCTCTATCGGAACCTTTGGCCGACCACCCCGCGAACGCGACTTCCAACGCCAGTACAGGCGGAAGCCGGCCCGATGCCACCGGATGATTGTCTCGGGCTGCACAATGGCCACGGCGTTCAGGGCCGATGGAAACAGGCGATAGAGCCATAAGAAGAGTAGTCGGTCGGTTGGCGCCAGCTTCGGCTTCGATGGAACGCTCCGGCGCAGCACGTTCAGCTGATGCCGCAGCATGATGATCTCGGCTTCCAGCCGGGCCTTCGTTTTGAACGGCGAGACCACGATGTCGAGGACCAAGCTTAAGAAAGCAATCATCGTCCACCAGCCTAACCGATCCTGCCCCTCACGCCAGCGTGGATGGAGTATTCGGTAACGACAGCCCGGTTAGTGCCCGCCGCTCCGACTTTAAAAAAAGTGGCGTCCCGCCATAGATGAAAGTGAGAACTACATACTGCCTGGAGCACTCTGAGATTTAGCGCCAAGCTGTCCTAGGATGTCGAGCGCGGTCCGGCTTCGACCGGCACTACGCCAGGTTCCCACCATTGCCGAAAACCAAACGCCGGTGCCGCCGCCGGCGTCCTACCGCTGGAGCCAGAGCGCAAGCGTCTCCTTGAGACTCGTCTCGCTCCGGATTCCATCGAGGAGACGGGCGATTAAATGCATGAGAAAAATGCTGGGGTCTCGTCTGAGACCCCAGCGGTTGAGGGAGGAAACGCCCGAAGGTGCTACTGATTCAGGTCTCGACAGAAAATGAGCACTCGCCGCGTTGGACACCACGCCGGCGTACCTCACTGC
>DASXGD010000100.1:0-4454 GCA_036489245.1 Occallatibacter sp.
CCGTACCGGCGCACCCCGTCACCGCGCCCCGCATCGCATTCATGCACACCTGGCTGGCCACGCAGACCGAGGGCTGGTGGCGCTACGCCTTCGACAGCGCGGGCGTGCCGTACGACTACATCAGCACCCAGACTGTAGCCCGCCAGGACGATCTGCGCTCAAAATACGACGTGATTGTCTTCGCGCCGGTAAGCCGCGCGTCGGCTTCGGACATCCTCAACGGCACGCCCACCTGGAACAATGCCATGCCCTGGCAGAAGACCGACCTGACGCCCAACCTTGGCCGCATCGACTCCACCGGCGACATTCGCCCGGGACTCGGCTATGACGGGCTGGCGCATCTCAGGAAATTTGTGGAGCAGGGCGGCCTGCTCGTTACCTGCGAAGACACCGCGCAATTCGCCATCGAAACGGGTCTGGCGCCGGGAGTGAGCATCGCTCCGGCCGGAGACGCACGTGTGGTCGGCAGCGTGCTCAACACGGTGTTCGTGGCGCGCGAGCATCCGGTGGCCAACGGCTACGACCTGAACGTGCCGGTGATGAGCGCGAACGGCATGGCGTTCAATGTGAGCAATACGGTGGGCCGAACGGGCGGCCGCGTGCTGATGGATCCTTATGCGGAAAGGCCAACGGGCCGGGGCAGCGCGGAGGAAAACGATGAGCCACAGGGGCGAAGGATCACAGAGGCGGAGCCGCTCCAGAAGCAGCAGGCGTGGGAGGCGCGCAAGCTCAACGAGGAACAAATGCGCAATAATCCATCGGTGATTCCGCCGCAGTACCGGCCGGAGGTGATTCTGCGCTTCGTCGACGCCAAGACCATGCTTCTCTCCGGCCTGCTCGACAAGGCTGCGTCGATCGCCGAACACGCGGTCGTGGTGGACGCACACCTCGGGCAAGGCAACGTGCTCCTGTTCGGGATCAACCCGATTTATCGCGGCGAAACGATCGGCACCTACGGCCTGGTCTTCAACGCGATCCTGAACCACGACCGCCTGGCCAACCGGGAGACTCAGGCGGGTCATTGAATCGCCTTTCACAGCAAAGAGCCGGGGCGTGGACTGTGATAAAGTCGCTCCCAAAATTGGAGTGACCACTTGATTTATCTGGCAGAAAGAGAAGTTGGTTTCGATACCGAGCGTTTAGGATTTCCCAGCATTGACGCTTGCCGCGCCGTCGTTCTCCTGACCAGGAGCGGCTTGTTCGGCTTCCACAATTATGGGAATGCCAACCCCAAACAGGACAAGACGTTTGCCGGCACCGGGTATTGGGCCAAAGCGGCGGAATGGTTCGCCAGCTACATCGCAGGCCACCCCAGTCAATCCGCCGGAATCCACCTCTACTTTGCGGCCCGCATCGATGGAGGAAGCTACACCAAGCCCGGAAAGAATCTGAAACAATGCGGAGCCGAAGCCCGGGTTTTCGCGAAGGCGCTCGACTACAAAGGCCCCATCAGTTGCGCCGACATCACGACCCTTACCCCGTCCGCTTACGTCGAGTTTCGCGCCTCGGGAAGCAGTTGCATCATCCTGGCGCGCGTCTGGCAACGGAGCGCGGCCGACGGAGCGGTCAAGAGTCCCTATGTTGCGGGACCGAATCACGCCCATAGCATGCCCGGCAAGGCGATGCCCGGCAGCGTTTACACCGGCGCCAGCCCGGACGGATGCGTACAGGTTACCCCGCAGTTGGTGCGTTCCTAGCAATGTAGATCGGGCTCTTTGGTTGCCGGGGATGCGATCAACGCACACCGCTGCGCGGCCGTCGGATTTCCGGATTTGGCCTTTGCTGCGCGCCTGCCTCTTGTGGCAAACTTACAGCCATGGGAAACAAGGATAAAGGCAAGAAGGAAGTCAAGAAGGCTCCGAAGCCAAAGCCCAAACCAGAACCCGGGCGCAGACCGGACGTGTTCACCCCGGCGCCGCCGAAATAGTCTCGCAGAAGAGCCGCTCTCGATCGGGCGGCTTTTCTGCGTCCGGGCGAGATGAAGTTCGTAGCTTCGCTGCGTTTTCTTACCGCCTGCGATAGATGTCGTATCCACCGAGGCGGCGGTAGAGCGCGTAGTCCCGGGCGATGAGTTCCATGGTCTGGTCCCGCTCCGGCGTGGGGTCTCCCTTGATTTGCTGCACACGCTTCACAATCACCCAGCGGACATCGCGCCGGCGGGCTTCGGCGAGCAATTCCGACGCCGAATACGGATCGGTTGTGGGATCGAAGAGCGTCACCGGAAATTGAGGGGTTCGGCCGGTCGCATAGTAGAAAGAGTCTTCTCCGGGCAACAGGAGGAGCGCATCGCCGCGGGGAATCTCGCGCGCCGTAAATGCTACAAGTTCGTCGAAGTTGGCCAGGTAGGGCCCTCGATCCGCCATGCCGCGCAATGCGGGAATGGAGGAGTGTTGGGCGGGCGCATCGGGGATCTGAATATAGCTGAGCCGCTCGAGCGAGGCAGCATACAGGCCGCCGCAGATGATGAATACCGCCCCGAGCAGCGCGGCCGTGGCGATGACCACCGGCCGGGCCCGCGCAGGCAACGCCGCCCATGTCTGGGCCACGAGAACCATCAGCAATGGCCACACCGCGTATGTCGATCCCCACAGTTGCTGGGAAAGAAACGCGCCATGAATCGCGGCCAGGACAAAGAAGGGCATAAGCCTGCTGAGCGTGACCCCGCGCCGCAATTCAAGTAGAGCTATGAAAAAACCGGCCAGCAGCAAAAGCGGCCACAGTGCGAGGAAGCTGTCAGCACGGTCTTCAGCATCGTCCTGCATGAGAAAGAAGAGGAGCGTGGCGGCCAGCGGCGCGGCGATCAGGCAGATCGCCGCGATTCGCGCCCACCGTCGCTCCACCAGGCGCGTGCAACAGAGCACGAGGCCGGCACCCAATGCGGGCAGCATCCACGCGAGCGACGGCTCTCGATATACCGAGAGCATCAGCGACAGGCCCGGCAGGCGCCGCTGGGCTGCGAACTGTACCGTCCAGTGCAGATAATTGTCGATGCCGGCCGTGCCTGCGATCGTCGCGAGGCCGAGGAACAAGGCAGATGCCATTCCGGCAAGCACGAAGGCGGATTGCGATCGAAGTGCGCGGGCGACGGACCGAGCTTTCAGGAATTCAAGAACCAGGAGGAGAAGGACGCCTGCACCCACGGCGGCGAGAAACGGCACGCCCAGGTTCTGCTTGAAGAAAACGGGCAGCACCGTGGCTGCTCCGGCGGCAACCGGCAGTGAGCGGGTTGAGCCGGGGGTCTCACCGGTCGTTGCGAGAGATGTCAGCAGCAATACCGAGATCAGGATCGCCAGAGCACAGTCGCAGTCATAAATCGGGTGGGGATAGACCGAGTAGATGCCGAGAACCGTAACCGGAGCGGCCAGCAGCAGCGCGACGGGCCACGCCGCCAAAGCGAAAACCGCGGCACCGCGCAGCACCCGCAACACGATGCGCCACGTCAAGACCGTTCCAGCCCCGCCCGCGATCGCCGCGTAGGCAACGGGCACGAGATAGTGCCGGCCGGCCAGGCGCATCAGCGCCGCCTGGAGGACAAACGTAAGCGGCCCATGCACCAGGGGGAAATCCCGATAGGGCATCTGCCCGAGCGCCATGCGCCAACTTGTATCGAGCAGATAGCCGAGATCCCACAGCACGGCAACCCGCGAGTTTTGCCACAGGACAAATCCGGCCGTAGCCGAAAAAAGAAGGACGGCCGCGAAAATGTCTCGCGGCCGCCATTGGTTCTCATCAAGGCTTGCTCTGATGCCAGGCATCCTTCAGGGGCTAAAGCCCTCACTCATCTTGGGCCATTTTGCGGCACGACTAAAGTGGTGCCCTGTTACAGCGCTCGGCGACCCTGTTAAGCCACGACTTCGATGCCCATGGAGCGGGCGGTTCCCTTGATGCTCTTGATCGCCGTCTCCACCGAAGATGCGTTCAGGTCGGGCATCTTCTGGGTGGCGATTTCACGCACCTGCTTCTCGGTCACCTTGCCTACCTTGTCCTTGTTGGGGGCGCCGGCGCCCTTGGCCACGCCGGCGGCTTTCTTCAGCAGCACAGCGGCGGGGGGCGTCTTGGTGATAAAGGTGAAACTGCGGTCAGCGTACACGGTGATCACGACCGGAATCGTGAGACCAGCCATTTCCTTGTTCTGCGTGCGGGCGTTGAACTGCTTGCAGAACTCCATGATGTTGACCTGGGCCTGGCCCAGCGCGGGGCCGACGGGCGGCGCCGGGGTAGCCTTGGCGGCTTCGATCTGCAGCTTGACGTACGTGGATACTTTCTTCGGAGGTGCCATGAGTGTTTCCTTCGGAAACCAGCTTCTAGCTTCTAGCTGCTAGCTACCAGCTCTCTGTCCTTCAATTGATTTTGAGGTCGCAGCCTTCCGCTTTGCCTCAACCGGTGTCCGCTAGAAAGACGCACCAGTTAGAAGCTAGAGGCTCGAAGCTGGTGGCTGCTATTCAATCTTTTCC
>DASXGD010000212.1:0-3640 GCA_036489245.1 Occallatibacter sp.
TTCGAACGACTGCGGCGCCGGACACTCCCCGTCACGATCGCCCACCACCACCAGCGTCGGCGTCTTCACCTGCTTGATGTAGCTGATCGCCGAGCTCTTTGCATACACCGCCGGATCGTCGTACACCGAGGCGCCAAAGTAGGGAATCATCCATTGGTCGATCGAATTCTCGCCGTAGTAGCTTTGCCAGTCGGAGATTCCGGCGCCGGCGACCGCGGCCCGGAAGCGATGGGTCTGGGTCACCGCGAACATGTTCATGAATCCGCCGTAGCTCCAGCCGGTGAGCCCCACGCGGTCGGGGTCCACGGGGTATTTCGCCTCAACCACATCCACTCCGGCCAGGATGTCGCGCAAATCGCCATAACCAAAGTCCTTGCGGTTGGCCTGGGTAAACGCCTCACCCTGGCCGTAGCTGCCCCGCGGGTTAGGCAGGAGCACGAAGTATCCGAGCGCCGAAAACCCGTTCGCGTTCAAGCCGCCCCTTGCGCCCCACTGCGACTCGACCGCCGCTGCCGGTCCACCGTGAACCTCCACGATCAGGGGATATTTTCTGGCTGGGTCGTAATCCCTCGGCAGCATGAGCCATCCCTGCACGCGGAAGCCGTCGCTCTTCCAGCTCAGCGAAACCGTCTTGCCCCACGCGGGCACGACGCCCTCGTTAAAGTGGGAAAGCTGCATCACGCCTTCCAGGCCCGACGTCATCACCGTGCCGGGCCGAGCTCCGTAAATCTCCATCGGATGCTCGAAGGTGCTGGCCCGAAACACGAACAGCGCACGATCGGCTGTCGAAGAAAGGCTCAGCGACATCCTTCCATCCCCCACGCTGCCGGGAATGCTGAAAATGGGTCCGCCGAAACTGACAGCGCCGTCGCCCTGAAGATGAAGGCGGATGAGCTGGACGTTCCCTCCCGCGAGTTCGCTCACAAACAGATGATCCACGCCGTCCCACTCGATCCAGGCTGGTGACGTCGGCCTTCCCTGGGTCAGATCTCGGGGGGCGCCGCCTGCCGCCGGCACGAGCCACACATCCCCGCCCGTCGAGCCCTGATCGCTCATCAGGCCGCCGATAAATGCAATACTCGCTCCGTCCGGAGACCAGCGCGGAACGGCAATCTGCATTCCATGCAGCGGACCAGGCTCATTCGCGGGCGCAAGGATCGCCTTGGGCGTTTTACCCAGGGATTGCCTGTAGAGTTTGGCCACCCACCAGTTGTTCTCCCCCGGCGGGTCCGCGGCTACATAGGCCAACCCCCTCGAGTCCGGCGACCAGTCAAATTCGTAAACGTGCAGTTTGAGCGGTGTCACCTGCTCAGGCGCCTCCGGCGATGCCGGATCGACAGCGGATACAGCCACTCTCTGAATCTCAACCCCGTCTTCCCCAATGATGCCGGAGGGCGGTTTCATGGCGGCCAGTGCTCCGGCCGGCCGCGTCGCGCCTTCCACGTAGAGAAAGGCGATCTTCGTCCCATCCGGCGAGAAAGCCGGCTGATTCACATATCCGCGCAACTCAGTCAGCCGCCGCGCCGGGTTGCCGTCGAGCCTGGACAGATAAAGATCGGCCTGTTCGCCCGGCTGGGCGCAATCGGAGAAGAATGCCAGCGACTTTGCATCCGGCGCCCACGTCATGTCATTTTCCGCGCAATGTTGATCGGGCAGGGCCGCGGCCGAAACGTGCTGAACGCTCTTCAGATCGTTGAACGGCGCCACCAGAATGTCACCACCGTCGCGCATGCCCTCGATCCATGCGACGCGTTTTCCGTCCGGCGCAACCGCCACCTGCCCAACCGACCGTCCTCGATTCAGCCCGGCAAGGATTTGATTAATGTGCGTGCGGTCAAGGTCAGCCGCAGGCGTGGTCTGCGCCTGAATCCTCATATCGACGAAAACGGCGGTCACGCCAATCAGAGCAACAAGTACGGCCGGCGCTGCCCGGCGCCGTAGAGACAAACGAACCATCGACCAAAACATACGCAAATCGTAACAGCAGAATTTAGCAGTCAGCTCCGATGTCGAGGGAGTTTGTCTGACCGCAACTATCCGAGGGCCAGGTGTCGAGCCCTGTAACCGGGCACGACACCGCAAAGCCTCCGATATGGAAGGGCTTTATTCCCACCGCATCGATTTTGTGCAAGTTCTCCGCCGGCCGGTATGGGTTGTCGCCGGACAAGATTCTGACCGTCAC
This sequence comes from Occallatibacter sp., assembly GCA_036489245.1. Classification (GTDB taxonomy): domain Bacteria; phylum Acidobacteriota; class Terriglobia; order Terriglobales; family Acidobacteriaceae; genus Telmatobacter. The sequence goes on from DASXGD010000212.1 coordinate 2,183, forward strand.
GGCGGCTACCGTAGGCGCAAAAGCGATCAGGAATGCTTCGCCTTCCATCCCATCCAGTCCAGCAGCCACCCCCAGGTCGCGTCGTTGGTCCGCGCACCTGGAGGCGCGGGCGGACTGCCTTTCGGAAACACGACCGGCTTGCCGCGATAGGTCTCCGCCAGTTTCTGAAACACCCGGCCCTGCTCTTTGACACGCCCGTCGTTGGTCAGCAACCCGAGGCTGTATTCGAGCGGGTTGAAGGCGAACTTGCGATCGACATCGTGCGAATCCCAGTAGCTGAACCAGCTCACGCCCTGCTCGATGGCGGCGTGCACGGCCTTGTCGAGCCACTCCGCCTGCCCCTTCTCCGGCAACTCTTCGATGCAGGTGTTGAACTCGCCCGCCCAGACGGGCTTTTCTTGCGAACCGGTGAAGCTGCGGATCAGCGCCGCCATCCCCGCCATGAGTTTCACACTCGACGGATCCATCGCTCCGCCATACTTCATCGCGCCCGTCCAGTAGGGATAACAGTGCATCACCGGGAACCGCGCGGCCGCCAGCGCCTGCGCGGAAAAAGTATCCGGCTCGAACCACGGGTGGTGATCGACGCCGTTGACGTGGAGGCCCGCGGGCAGCACCTCGTTCATCAACGCAAACATCTTCTTCATCCACGCGTCGCCCTGGTCCACCGGTCCACTCCAGCAGGTATTGAGTTCGTTGCCGAAGTCGAAGCCGATCATGTTGGCGTGCCGCCGCATGGTGCCCGCCAGTGTTCGGATGAACACCTCCTGGGACGCGCCCATGGCGGCGTTCGTATAGAACCCGTCAGACAATCGATTGAATGAGGGCAGAAAGAACCAACCGCTCAACTGGCCGGTGAATACCGTCACCAGCGCGTCCAGGTTGCGTTCGTCCATGAGCGCCAGCAACTGATCGAGCCGCTCCAGGTGGGCCGTGCTGACCCACTTGGGATTGGGCTGAAAGAAGGGCCAGATCAGCATGATCCGCAGGTGATCGGCACCCAGCGCGGCAATGGCATCGAGATCGCGCCGGATCGACGCCGCATCCCAGTCGTTCCAGCAGAACCACCAGTTGCGCGAGGGGGTGTAGTTGACCCCGAAGCGGTGGCGGTTTACGTCGAGCCTGCCCGGGGAAGAGTCTGCCTGAACCACCGCCGCGCTCGCGAAGCCGGCTTGTTTGGTCGCGAGCGCGCCTGCGACCCCTGCACCGGCCGTCAGAAAACCGCGCCTGTTCATTTGTGCATCTCGGCTCGATACACCTCGGGAATGAAGTTCTGCTCCTGGATCGGCGGCCGCACGTATTTTGATTTGTTGAGCGCGGGCAACGGCAGGGGCTTGGGGGTAAGGTCGCGATAGTCGAACTGGGATAGCAGATGGCGAATGACGTTCAGCCGGGCCGCCTCCTTGTTCTCCGCGTTGACCACATACCAGGGCGCATGCTTGGTGTCGGTAAGGGCAA
>DASXGD010000126.1:0-4459 GCA_036489245.1 Occallatibacter sp.
TCCCCAGCACCAAGGGACTGCTCTGATGCGTGTCACGGTCATCGACTACAAGGCCGGCAATCTCACCTCGGTCCTCAAGGCTCTGCGCCACCTCGGCGCCGAGGTTGAAGTCACCGACGGAGATCTGTCGCTGGTTGAATCGGCCGAGCGCCTGGTTCTGCCCGGTGTCGGTCACTTCGCCGCCACGCGCCGTCTTGACGACACCGGCCTGACCACCGCGATTCGCGGCGCCATCGCGCGCGGCGTTCCATTTCTCGGCATCTGCGTGGGCATGCAGTGGCTTTATGCGGGGTCGACTGAGGCGCCTGATCAGCCCGGCCTGGCGCATTTTGTGGATCAATGCACGCGATTTTCCGAAAGCAATGAAAAAATTCCCCATGTAGGGTGGAACTCACTCGACATGCGCCCTGCCTCGCCCCTGCTCGCTGGTGTTGAAGCCGGCGAGTATGTCTACTTCACGCACGCATATAAGGCTCCGGTCACGCCCGACACTGTTGGTATCACGCATTACATCGAGCCCTTCGCCGCCGCAGTCGAGCGCGGCCACGTGATGGGCGTGCAATTCCATCCTGAGAAGTCCGGGGCAACCGGTCTGAAGATTCTCCGCAATTTTCTGGAGTTCTCATGCTGACCAAACGCATCATCGCCTGTCTTGATGTCCACGACGGCCGCGTGGTTAAAGGCGTTCAGTTCGTTGACCTCGTCGATGCCGGTGATCCGGCCACCCAGGCGGCACGTCACGCGCGCGAAGGAGCCGATGAAATTGTCCTCCTCGATATCACTGCGACCCATGAAGGCCGCCAGACCCTGCTCGACACCGTACGTCGCACCGCGCGCGAGCTGTTCGTCCCGTTCGCCGTGGGTGGAGGCATCCGCAGCGCCCGTGACGCCGAGAACGTCTTCGATGCCGGCGCCGACAAGGTGAGCGTGAACTCCGCCGCTCTCGCTGACCCAATGCTCATCGACGCCATCGGACGCAACTTCGGTGCGCAGGCCGTCGTGGTCGCGATCGATGCGCGTCGCGACCCACAGGCCGCCGATCCGGTCGGTGATGCGCAGGTCTTTGTGCAGGGCGGCCGCAAGCCAACCGGACGTCGCGTTGTCGAGTGGGCACGCGAAGCCGAAGCCCGCGGTGCCGGCGAGATACTGCTCACCTCGATGGACGCCGATGGAACCCGCGCCGGTTTCGATTGTGAATTAACCGCGGCCGTAAGCCGCGCCGTGGGCATTCCCGTGATTGCGTCCGGTGGCGCGGGCACTGTCCAACACTTCGCCGATGTTTTCGCGGCCGGCAAAGCCGACGCCGCCCTGGCCGCAAGCATCTTCCACTTTGGCGTCTCCAGCGCCCGCTCCCTGAAGCAGGAATTGGCCGCCGCCGGGGTGCCCGTGAGGCTCCCATGCTGATACCCTCAATCGACTTGCTCGGCGGCCGCATTGTGCAACTCGTGCAAGGCGAAAAGCTGCGTCTGGCCTTCGATGACTTCGAATATTGGATCGAGAAGTTTGCGCGCTATCCACTCGTTCAGTTGATCGACCTTGACGCCGCGATGCGGCAGGGCGACAACTCCGCGCTGGTCCAGCAGATCGCAAAACGTTTGCCCTGTCAGGTGGGGGGTGGAATTCATTCCATTGAACGGGCTCAGTGCCTGCTCGACGCCGGCGCGAAGCGAGTCATCATCGGGTCTGCTCTCTTTTCTGAACGTGAAGGGCTCGGTGCTGTGAACACGACGTTTGCCGCGGAACTGGCGAGCACACTCGGACTGGAACACGTGGTGGCCGGCATCGATACAAGGAACGGCCACATTGCCGTCAAGGGTTGGAAGGCACAAGTGGCCCTGACGCCCGACGATGCAATCCCCGAACTCGAACCCTACGCCGCCGCATTTCTGTATACGCACGTGGATGGAGAAGGCCTGATGCAGGGCTTTCCCATCGCGACGGCAGCGCGCCTCCGCGCTCTTACCGAGCGGCAACTTATCGTGGCCGGCGGAATTCGCAGCCAGCAGGAGATCGACGCATTGCAAACCATCGGCGCCGATGCGGTCGTTGGAATGGCGGTCTACACCGAGATGCTGGCTGTATAGCCGAAGCCCAGCGCCAGTTTCGAACGGCAATACTCACGTGGCCCTTAGATCGCTTCGGCTATGCTGGAGAGGAACTCTCGACGAAAGGAAAAGGAATGGCAGCCACCAGGGTGAGCGGGATTCGACTAGCCAAACGGCTGGATGAGGTAGGTTTTTCCGACATCGTTCAGATCCGCAACAAGGTAATGGCGATGCGCGCCGAAGGTCTCCAGGTGCATTCGCTGCATGGCGGTGAGCCGTTCTTCGAAACCCCGGACGACATCAAATTTTCCGCGGTCCGGGCGCTGGTCGACAACCAGACCCACTATGCGCCATCCTCCGGCTTACTCCCACTGCGCAAAGCGCTGGTGGACAAGCTTGCACGGAAAAACGGCATCCACGTATCAACCGATGAGGTGCTCGCTACGGTCGGCGGCTCGCAAGGTCTGTACGCCGCCTTCCAGAGCGTGCTTGACCCCGGAGACGACGCGCTCGTCTTCTCGCCGTACTGGACGCCCATCGGCGATCTCGTCACGGGAGCCCAGGCTCGCCCCTTGCTCGTACCCACCATCACCGCCCGCCGCAATGGAATTCGCAATACTCTCGAGCAGTTTTCTACGAATCGGACGCGCGCCATCTACTACAACACCCCGCAAAATCCCAGCGGCCTGGTGTTCACGCGTGCCGAGGCTGAAGAAGTTGCCGCCTTCGCCATCGAGCGCGACCTGATCGTCATCGCCGATGAAGCCTACGAGGATCTGGTCTATGAGGGCGAACATGTCTCCATCGCATCCCTTCCCGGGATGGCCGAACGCACCATCACCGCATTCACGTTTTCCAAGACCTATGCCATGACCGGCTGGCGCGCCGGATACGCGGTTGCGAAAGAACCGTTCATGACCGCCTTGCGCAAGATCGTTCTCTACTCCACCAATGGCGTCGCCACTCCCGTTCAGTACGCGATGATTCAGGCCATCACCACGCCCGAGTCGCAGATTGCGGCGCGCCGCGAGGAATATCGCCGGCGCCGCGACCTGCTTCTTGCCGGGCTCTGTGAAGTAGGCTTCGAGTGCGAACCACCCGCCGGAGCGTTCTACGCATTTCCCAACGTCGAGAAGATACACAAGAATAGCCGCACTGCCGCTCAAATCCTATTGGAAAGAGCACACATAGCAACCATCCCCGGCTCTGTCTTTGGCGCCCAGGGCGAAGGCCATTTGCGCTTTGGCTATGCCGTCACCATCAAAGAGATCGAGGATTGCGTGGAAGCTCTGCGCGGTTTTACCGCCTGACGATCTTCAAGCGGGAGCTTCGGTCTTTTGTGCTTCGCCCACCGCCCGGCTCGTCTCTACGCGCGATGCACGCAGCAGTCGGGCAATCTGTTTGAGGTGTAATTGCACCGCGTACGCGCGCAGAATCTCCGCCTGCGGGAATCCGATCCCTGTTGGCCGCAAGGCAGACACGCGTGCTTCCAATCGGGCGATATCCGCCTCGAGGTGCAGCCCCGGTGGTGGCACATTGAAATGCCAGTTATGTATGCAACTCGCCACGTAATGAAACCCGGTGCGAACGTCCTGCGCCAGTCTCCCCAACTCCGGCTCCAGTTGTTCTGCATAACGATCTTGGGCACTGTCCTTCACCGCCAGTTGCAGCGCCGAGAGCGCGTCGAAGAGTGCGTGCCCGGATTGCACCAGCATACCCAACCCTTCGCGCCATCCCGGCCCGCCCGAAGGCTCGTTGCGCGATGCGTCCAGTAGTTGGTCGTTCCCTCCAAGCATGACAACGACATTTTCGCGCAACTCGGTGATGTTCTCGGCAGGCGCCCCGCGAAAGCCCTCCAGGATTCCCTCAAAAAATGCGCCCAGGATGAGGAACTCCTGCGCTAACCCTTCACGCAGGCGCAGGCGAGCGCGATCCGGAAAGACCAGGGTACTCACCGTAACCGCCACCAGTATGCCAAAAAGCACCTGTCCGACGCGGGTCAGGGCAACCGTCCAGTGAGACGTGGACTGCACCAGCATGATGATCGTGATCGTCACGCCCGCCAGGCGCGAACTGCTGCGGAATCCAAGCAGTCCGCAGATAACAATCGCCGCGAAAACAGCGAGTATGTAGTTCCACGGGACCGAACCCAGTAGCGAAAACGAAAAACCCAGCAGCGCGCCGATGAGGGTTCCCAGAACGCGATCGCGTGACGCAGTGATGGTCGCGCCAAAGTTCGATTGCAGCACGATAATCGCGCTGATGGCGCCCCAATAACCATCGTGCAGCCCTAAGATTGTCGCTAGCCACCAGCACACCCCCGCCGCCAGGGCAGTCTTACCCGCATCAATGAGCAGTCGGCGACGCTCCCACGACAACAGGCCACGACGCTCCGTGCCCGCCAGGCGAAGCTT
>DASXGD010000170.1:0-8866 GCA_036489245.1 Occallatibacter sp.
TCCCGCGGCATCTACGAGGCCCCGGGCCTTGCTCTGCTGTTTATCGCTTACGAACGCCTCATCACCGGCATTCACAACGAAGACACCATCGAGCAGTACCGCGACAATGGCCGCAAGCTGGGCCGCCTGCTCTACCAGGGCCGCTGGTTTGACTCCCAGGCCATCATGCTTCGCGAATCGGCCCAGCGCTGGGTCGCCAAACCCATCACCGGCGAGGTCACACTCGAGTTGCGCCGCGGCAACGACTACTCCATCCTCAACACCGAGTCGCCCAACCTCACATTCCATCCCGAGCGCCTCAGCATGGAGAAGACTGAATCCGCCTTCTCTCCTCGCGACCGCATCGGACAACTCACCATGCGCAACCTCGACATCACCGATACCCGGGGCAAGCTCCTCACCTACGCCAAGGCCGGCCTCCTCACGCTCAGCAAAGGCAGTGAAATGCCCCAGCTCGATGGCGGCAAGGAGAAAGAAGAACATCAGGTACGCTGAAATCAATGTCAAATGAACAACAGTCCGTCAAGATGTGGAGCGGGCGCTTTCGGGAGCCGCTCGACCGGGACTTCGAACAGTGGCAGCGATCGATTATTTTCGATTGGCGGCTCCTCGAGCAAGAGGTAGCCGCCAGCAAGGCGCATGCTTCTGCTCTTTTCGCTGCCGGAATTCTGACCCAGAGCGAAACAGCGAAGCTGCGGGCGGGGCTGGACGCAATTGTTGCGGACCACGCGTCGGACGCGGGCAAAGCGGCGGTGCGCGATCATGCGTCCGCCGAAGATATCCATCATTTCGTCGAGTTGTCGCTGGTTGAACGGATCGGTTCTCTGGGCCTCAAGCTGCACACCGGCCGCAGCCGCAACGAACAGATCGCGACCGACCTCCGCCTCTACGTTCGCGCCCAGATTCAGCATGTGATTGAGGGTCTGGCTGCATGGGCCCGTGCCCTTGTCGAACAGGCGCACGCGTTGGGCGAGGCCGTGATGCCCAGCTACACGCATCTGCAGCGTGCCGAGCCGGTGCTCGTTGCGCACTGGCTTCTGGCTTATGTCGAAATGATTTTGCGCGATGCGACCCGGCTGCAAGATTGCGCCGCACGCCTGAACTATTGCCCGCTGGGATCGGGAGCCGTTGCCGGAGCAACGCTCGCGCTCGACCGCACCATTGCCGCCCGTGAACTCGGCTTCGCCGCGCCAACCGCGAATTCGATGGACGCAACCAGCGACCGCGACTTTGTTCTTGAGTATCTGCAGGCGCTCACGTTTGTAGGCCTGCATCTGAGCCGGTTCGCTGAAGAGATCACTCTGTTCGCCACCGCGGAGTTCGGATTCGTGATTTTGCCGGAGGCCTTCTCCACCGGTTCGAGCGCCATGCCGCAAAAGAAGAATCCGGACCTGACCGAGTTGATTCGCGCCAAGGTGGGGCGCCTCCACGGCGCGGCCGAGGCTGTCACGCTGCAGCTGAAAGGCCTGCCCCTGGCCTACAATAAGGACATGCAGGAAACCCAGGAGCCGGTATTTGCAGTGGAGTTTGTCGCGCCCATGCTCGCACTTGTGGCGCGCTTCACGGCGGCCCTCCGCTTCAATCGCGAGCGAATGAACGTCGCGGCGGGCTCGGGTTACCTGAATGCTATGGCGGCGGCGACTTACCTGGTTCATAAGGGCGTGCCTTTCCGCACGGCGCACGAGAAGATCGGGAACGCGGTGCGCTTTGCCCTTGAAAAAGGTGTGGAGCTGGACAATCTCACGCTTGAGGAACTGCGCCATTTCGGCAACGAATTCGGAGAGGACTTCTATTCTGCTGTGTCTGTGGCGGCCACCCTTGACTGCCACGATGTGATGGGCGGAACCGCCCGCCAGCGTGTGCGCCAGTCGCTCGCCGATGCGGCGGAACGTATCGCCGTGCTTACCTCGCCTGCCTCGGAGGCCGTACATGCTGGTGCGTAAAGCACGGCTCCAGGACGCCTCCAATGTGTACGACCTGGTGAACTCTCTATCCGGCGACGGCACGCTGCTGAAACGGCCGTTCGCTGAAATCTGCGAGAACATCCGCGACTTCACGGTGGCCGAATCGGATGCCGGCGTGTTTCTTGGCTGCGGCGCGCTGCACCTCTACGGTCCGCATCTGTCCGAGGTGCGTTCAATCGTGGTCAAACCGGAAGCCAAGGGCCAGGGCGCCGGCGGCCGCATTCTCGGCGTGCTCATCGAGGAAGCGGAAGAGCACGGCATTCATTCTGTCTGCCTGTTCACGCGCATTCCCGACTTCTTTTTCAAATACGGATTCCGCACGGTGGAAGACAAGGCGGATCTGCCCGACAAGGTCTTCAAGGATTGCCAGATGTGTCCCCGCCTGCATCGCTGCGACGAAGTGGCGATGGTGCGAGGGCGGCTCCCGCGCATGTCGATTCTCGGCCCGCGATACGAAGCCCAGCAGTTGGTGCGGCTGTCGGGATAATGCAGAATCGCTGACCTACGTCACCCCGCACTCGGCGCCCGTCTGCTCAATACCGAAATCCGAAAGATATGTTGATCAGCTGCGTACTGATGCGGGGGCTGGGCGCATAGTGGTAGCGCGATTCCATATAGAACCGATAGGGCGCCTCGCCCACCCTGGCCGTGAATCCGACTCCGCCGTTGAAACCGCCAGTACTTGAAGACCAGCTCCTGACCGTCTGATTGACGTCGACAGTACCGGACGTGCAGGTGAGTCCCCACCATAAATAGATGGGAGTGCACACGATATCTGAGCCGGTCGTCACCGTCTGCGACAAGCTGGAATGGCGATAGTAAAGGCCGGCTCCGCCAATAAAGTATGTGCCCAGAGCCTTGCCTCGCAGCTCAAAACGGTAGTTTCCGGTTAGCGACATCACATCCGCGTTGGCGTTGATGTTGGGGTTGCCGAGCACGGCGCGAAGCTTGGCCTGCGCTTCGTTGGTTGGAAGCAGGTTGTTCCACATGAACTCGCCGATGAGACCATGGCGGCGGGTGAAGTTGTAACCGCCACCGACTGCAAATCCGAAGCCGAGGTGCACCGCCTGCGCGGTGGGGTTCACGGGAATGACAATGGGCGTGCTGATGTTCACGTTTGCGCGCGGATTATCGTTCTGCTCATCCTCGTAGGAAGGGGATGCACCCTGCGCGACGGCATTTAAAGACGCCATGGCTAGAACGGCGATCGCCAACCCAGTGCACATCGCATGTCGCACGGCTCTCCTCCCGCAAATATCGATCGGCCGATGAAGAGAATCGACCGGGCACGTGCGAGGAGCCAGGTTACTGGGTGCAGGAATCCAGTCGACAAGGCCCGGATACGCTTCGCATGTTTAACACGCGCCGTAAGACAAAATGGTAGCTTCGACATGTGAAGACATGAACTGGCAAAAATACCAGCCTCGCACTCTGCCGGGCATTGCGTGGCGAATATGTTTATGATTGCAAAGCCGGTTTCTTAGTTCTTCTTGAGTTTCCCTGCGGCAGCGGCCACCTGCCCGTAACTCAGGCCGCCATCGCCGGGACTGACACGGCGGTGTTGATATACCTTGAAACCCTCGGACTCCAAATTCATTCGCAGTAACCGCGCCAGGCGACGATTGTGCATCACGCCTCCGCTGAGTACGGCGAGGCTGATGCCGGTGGCGGCACGGGCGGCAACTGCAGCGCGCGTGAAACCGCTCGCCACGCCGGCGTGAAAGCGCGCGGCCATGCGGGCCTTGCTCACGCCGCTGCGCAGATCCCGCAACAGTGCCTCCCACAGGGGTCCAGGCTTGATCTGCAACGGCTCTCGTTTCTCCCAGGTCCCCCCTTCGATCGCGATCGGGTAGCCCTCCGTGTCTTCCGGCTCATCGACCGCGATGCCTTCGAGTTCAATCGCCGCCTGGGCTTCGTAGTCGACAATCCGCCGATTCAGAACGACCGCCGCGACGGCATCGAACAATCTCCCCAGGCTCGATGTCAAAGGCGCGTTGATCCTGCGCTCCATCATCCGGGCGAGCAGCCGTGCTTCTCTTTCCGTCGCGCCCAGCAGGGTCAATGTCTCCTGCGAGGCCACATCGAATCCGGCGGCGCGCAAATGGGCCAGCGCCATTCGCCAGGGCTCGCGCACTGCTGCATCGCCCCCGGGCATGGGCACATAGTCGAGATGCGCGAATCGCTCGAATCCCTCCAGGCGCGCCACGAGCACTTCCCCGCCCCAGATGCGTCCATCGGTTCCATAGCCGGTGCCGTCGAGCGCGAGACCGATGACCGGGCCGTCGAGGGCATGTTCGGCCATGCAGCCTGCGATGTGCGCGTGGTGATGCTGGACTGCGATCAGGGGCAAGCCGCGTTCCTGCGCCCATTCCTTTGCCCACGCCGTGGACAAATAGCCGGGGTGCAGATCGTGAACCACCGTCTGAGGCACAATCTCGAACGTGCGCATGAGGTGGTCGAGGGACTCTTTGAAGAACCCGAGTCCGGTTAGATTCTCGAGATCACCGAGGTGCTGGCTTTGGTAGGCGTGGCGGCCGCGCGCCAGCGCGAACACACTTTTCAGGTGGCCTCCCACCGACAGCAGCGGAGGTGCGTCCATCGGCAGTTCCACGGCCAGCGGCACAAACCCGCGCGCTCGCCGCACAAGCTGCGGCGCCCCGTCGACAAGCGCAGCCACCGAGTCGTCGCAGCGCTGCAGAATCTCGCGATTGTGCAAGAGGACCGCATCCGCGATGTCTTTCAGCCGGGTTCGGGCCTCGTCATTGTCGATCGCGATCGGCTCTTCACTCAGATTGGCGCTGGTCATCACCAGGGCATGCACGCGAGGATCAGCGAAGAGCAGATGCTGCAGCGGCGCATAGGGCAGGAACACGCCGAGCCAGGGAATTCCCGGCGCCACCGCCGGCGCAATACCGTTGCCGTCGCGGGCGTGCGCCAGCACGATGGGCCGCGTCGGCGCCTGCAGCAGGGCCTCTTCTTCCGGATCCAGCACGCACAGTTTCCGAGCCGCATCCAGATCGCAGACCATCACCGCCAGCGGCTTGCCGTAACGGTGTTTTCGCTCCCGGAGCCGCATCACCGCGGATTCATTGGTTGCATCGACACTCAGATGAAATCCGCCGATGCCTTTGATGGCCATGATCTGGCCAGCCATCAGGCGGTCGATGCATGCGATCACCGGATCATCGGCAGCCAGAGCGTCGCCTTCGGGGTCAACAAGCCACACTTTCGGACCGCAGTCCCAGCAGGCGTTCGGCTGGGCGTGAAAGCGGCGGTTCAGCGGGTCGTCGTACTCCGCCTGGCAGGCGGCACACATCGGAAATGCGGCCATCGAAGTCTGCGGACGGTCGTAGGGAATGCGGCGCGTGATCGTGAATCGCGGACCGCAATTGGTGCAATTCAGAAACGGATAACGGTAGCGCCGGTCGCGCACGTCGAGCAGTTCGCGCAGACAATCGGCACACGTGGCAGAGTCGGCGGGGATGCCTGTGGTCACGCTCCCCAGCACCTGGCTGGTAACGATGAGAAATTCCGATTCGCCGGTAGGCTCCAGAGCGCGGACGGCGACCGAATCGATGCGCGCCATGGGAGGCGCATCCGTGCGCAGGCGTTTCAGGAAGTCATCGATGCCCTCGCCCGTGCCTTCAATCTCGATGGTGACGCCGTCGGTGTTGTTGCCGATCGATCCAGCCAGGTGCGTCTCAAGAGCAAGCCGGTAAACAAAGGGTCGAAAGCCGACTCCCTGCACCACTCCCCGCACCAGCACGGCTCGCCGTTCAACCCGCGGAAGAGAAGGTTGGATCAAGATATTCCTCGTCGCAGGATCAGCATAGAGCATTGCGTCGGAGGGCCGTAAAATGGCGCCGTTTCAACGAGTTTACGGAGAATTGTCGCAGGATCGGGCAACCAATTTGACGGGCAACCAAATAGACGCAGTTGTCATTTATTCCAACAGCAGCGAGGTCGGGTCCTTTGCTATGCCTGAGCCCTCCTGTAGGTTGCGGGATGGCACCGCGAACGACAATGTTCGGGAACTTCAAACCAAGCAAGGAAGGTAGGCATATGAACAAGAAGCTGGTGGTTTTGACAGCAGTGATGGGCCTTACGACAATCGGCTGGTCCGAAACCAAAAAAGAAGACGCCATTGACCGCGTCGAGAACGCGACAAAAGTAGTCCACGAAATCATGGCAACTCCCGATAAGGGTATTCCCCAGGAAGTGCTGGACCATGCCAAGTGCATCGCCGTGGTGCCGCACATGATTAAAGGCGGATTCATTGTGGGCGCGAATGGCGGCAAAGGCGTGGCCACCTGCCGGACAGAGCACGGATGGAGTGCTCCGGCCTTCTTTACCATCGCAGGAGGAAGCTGGGGTTTGCAGATTGGGGTTGAAGGTGTCGACCTGGTCATGGTCATCCAGAACGACAAAGGGATGCAACAACTGCTGAGCAGCAAGTTTCAGCTGGGCGGAGATGCTTCGGCAGCCGCCGGCCCGGTGGGTCGTCATGCTTCGGCTGATACCGACTGGAAGATGAACGCCGAGATCCTGACCTACTCGCGTGCCAAGGGCGTGTTCGCCGGGCTGACTCTGGACGGCGCCGTGGTTAAGACGGACGACGATTCGATGAGAGCCGTTTATGGTCCCAACGTCACCGAACGCGCGGCCCTGACCGGTAGTGTGCCTCCTCCGGAAGAGGCTCATGAATTCCTGGCGGCGATCCGCGGAGCCAGGGCGCAGGCGGCCGCCGCGAAGTAACAATTTCGATCGCAGCGACATTTCCGCATTCTCTCGAATAAAACGATGAATTGCCCCAGTTCAGGCGTGATTGGTTCACGAAGAGCTGGGGCAGTTTTATTTACGCGGCTTTCCTTCTAAGAGCAAATCGCTGCCAGGCAGAAATCCAAATTGATACACTACGGTCTGAGGACACGTTGATTTTCGAACTGTTTCACAAAGCCTCATCCCGATTCCGGCAAATCTGCGCCTCCCTTCTCATCGGTGTCCTCTCGGTTGTCCTCCAGGCTCAGCCAGATGCAAACGCCGAGATCGTTCAGAAAATTGACGCATCGGTTCACGCGCGGGAGGAAGGCCTGCTCGGCTACACCGTCAACGAACGATACATGGTTTTCAGGAACCACGACGAGAGCCATCCGGTTGCCGAAATGAAGGTGAGAACCACGTACCAGAAGGACGTGGGCAAGAGCTTCAGCATCGTTTCCGAGAGCGGATCGGAGCTCATGCGCAGGGTGCTCGGAGTGATCCTCGACAACGAACGGCGATTGACCCAGCCGGCCAACAGGGCGGGCGCCGTCATCGCTCCGGCAAATTATGAAATGTCGGTCAAGGGAAGCGCGATGATCGACAACCGAAACTGCGTGGCCGTTGCACTCAAGCCGCGGCGCGCGTCCGAGTATGTGATGAATGGAACCGTCTGGGTCGACGCCCAGGACGGGTCGATCGTCCAGTTGGAGGGAATCACTGCCCGAAGCCCCTCAGTCTTTTCGGGGGCATCGCAGGTTTTCAGGCAATACACGATGATCGACGGATTTCCGGTGGCAACGCACGCACGGGCGGTCTCGAACAGCTGGCTGGTGGGACAAACGGTGATCACAATCGACTACACCGGTTACGCGATGCAGCTCCGAGCCTCAAAATGATGCCGGGAAGGGGCGGGAGACGTGCCGGCCGGGGCTAGTCGCGCGGGGAAGCGAAATCGAGTGACGAATGCCATTCGTCGAAGATTGTTCCCTGCTCTATACTTCTCTCGTGACGCTCTTTCCGGGTGACTGGAGACTGGATGCCGCGCTGGGCTCGTGCCTGTTACTGGGCCTGCGGCACGGTTTCGACTACGATCACCTGGCGGCCATCTCCGACATCACCGCCGTGCAGCGCAACTGGAAGAGCGGGCTGCGCTTAGGGATGACCTATGCGCTCGGCCATGCTTGCATGGTGGGAGCGCTGGGAGTGATGGTGCTTTCATTCCACATGGGTCTCCCCGAGGGTCTCGATCATTGGACCGAGCGGCTCATCGGGCTCACCCTTATAGTGCTGGGGATCGGCGTCGTGGCGGGAATCCTGCGCAAAGATGCACACGGGCACCGGCACACGCGCGTGGAGAGCCGTCTGGCCATCGCCATCAACGGCGTGTTGTGGACGGCGTGGCGCGTGCGGCGCATGTGGAACCGGGACGCCCCGCGGCCCGAACGGTTCCAGTGGATGTACAACGGCAAGTCGGTCTTTCTGATCGGCGTCCTTCACGGCATCGGCGCGGAAACGCCCAGCCAGCTGGGCCTGTTCTTCCTCACCGCCAACCTGGGCGGAACGTCGCGCGGCCTGCTCGGGCTGACGGCATTCGCGGTTGGGCTCGTAGCCATGAATGCGCTCATGACCGCTTCCCTGGGCGGGGCATTCAATGCCGGAGGATATCATCCCCGCTTCTATCACGTCATTGCGTGGACCGGCGCAGCCTACAGCTGCATCATCGGCCTGATTTTCCTCTTTGGGATCTCCAGTCACCTGCCGGCGCTAGGCTAAAATTTAGCGGTCGCCCGCCCCACTCAAAATCCGTATGCTGCCAGGAAGCCCGGCCATGAGTGAAGTCGACCCTTCACGACCGCGTGCCGATGCGGAAGACGCACAAAACGCCTTGTTTGGATTATGAATGGCGAATTGACAATAGGATGTGACTCGGCTCACGGTGTTGTATTGAGGAAGTAAACCCTTTATTTCCAAGGTTCCATAGCAATTCGAGGTAGAAAGTACTGCATTATGAAACACCTCGCGAGGGGGTGACCAACGTCACGGCCCATCGCAATCCCCTCGCGTACAACAAGGCTAGACCTGCAAAGCGGAGCTGAGCATCACAAAATAACTCCCTACAGGTCGGAATCTCCAGGAGGAAA